>DAOVVG010000210.1 GCA_030632175.1 Gammaproteobacteria bacterium | reverse complement strand
CCCGGGGTGACCGGCGATGCCTCTGGATAATTCGTCCCGTAGCGCTTGTTGATAATCCATATCTGCCATCTGTCGTCTCCCTCAGCCGGATAATTCTTACCATCGTCAAAGGTTGAATTGTAGAGCCACTCTATCGCCCTGAGAATCGCACGGTCCTCCCACTCAAAGGCCGGGTAACCCGCACGGTGCAGCATCTCCGCCCCCGCCACTACTCCCTGAAGGCCTTCCCAGTGGTATCCGGTCTTGCAGGGTGCCCACACAAAAGAACCGCAACGTCGGGCATCATCAGGAATTACTCCATCAACATTGTGTCCTTCTTTTATACTACCTTTAGGATTAATTCCAACGGGCCGGGTAGCATCCACCTGCCAGGACAACTCACCGTACTTGAATCCCGCATAGGAAGATCGGTCACCCAGATATCCTCTGAATACCTGTGCCGCACGATCAAGGTCACTTTGGTCATTTAAATAAAGATCCATAGCAACTCTACTGGCTGTTCCATGAGCACCCCAATTATTAGGGCGTTTTTCTTGAAGTTCTACAATACTCCCACGCCCGCCCTCGGTGTCGGCAAATCGCGCAGCACTCAGCCAGGGCCGGAATGCCTCCTGGTCAAATGCACGATCATAGGACTGAAGGTCAATCAAATCTGCTGCAATCGCGTAACTGCCCAGTGCACGCAAGGCACCCAGTGAATCCCAGTCCAGGCTCCGGGAGACAGGATTGCTCTCTACAAGCCGCTGAAGAGCGCTGCGAACCTCGGCGGCATAGCGCGGGTCCCTGCTGCGGGCATAAACCAGCGCCTTTGCCATCGTGTATACATCAGTTTTATCGTCCTGGTTGCCCAGATCAGGGTTGCCGGTACTGTTCTGGGCCGCGGCAAAAACATTGTCCCAGGCCTCACCGCTCATTGGCAGGCGGTCAAGCTCATCCTGGGTAATCCAGATCGCGGGAGCAGCCTGTACGGTAACCACCATGCCCGCAATCAAAAACAGGGCCATGGCCATTCCAGTAATAATTTCTCTCATGCATATGTCCTTGGTTCGAGACCGAAATCCACTGTAACTTCTCTCTCACAATCGCGCCATGCTGTGGCAGCGGCTGCTAAAAGTACCTCCAGTATCTGCTACGATGATCCAGATTACTGTGACGTGCACCACGCTGAGGTTGTGCAGCTACCCGGAGGGGTGTTCCAGCCAGATTCACCCATTAATCAATAATGCAATACTCATGCCACCCAATACAACACTGTGTAAAACCTCTTTTATTGCTTATTTAAAAGTTTCCGCAACAAATGACGATAAAATCAGTGCAAATAGTGTTGTCATCCAGTGACGGTTCTACGCAATTATCATACAATTCATTGATTACAAACATATTTTTTTGTCGCCGGCTAACAACATGACATTCATGGGCACGATATTCAGGTTAATGCATGAGTAATTCCAGCACAGCAGATGCAATCTGCGAGCATATCCGTGACCATGCCTGCCGGTATTTCCCGCCTCTTGATGGAACAGTGGCCAAGGTCAGGCTGGTTAATGAACAACAACGGGTCGTCTCCGCTTTATACAGATTCGAGGTGTTCAACGACACGGCACGCTACCATGTATTCGCCAAAGGCATCCCCTCGTCTGATCGTTCCGGACAACAGGGTATCTCAACGATTCAGCGTGCAAGGCTGGTACCTCCCGTAACCGAATATGGAAAAAGGTTATGGCTCGAATGCACTGCCCTTGAAGCAATACACGATCACTTCGAAAAACTTGAAAACCCCGGCTTCGGAACAATCCGCGTGCTCGATTTTATAGAAGACTCTCAAACCATAATAATGGAAGAGAATCGCGATCCAAACCTGCTGTCTTTATTCGTAAAATCAAGCCGTCTCCGGCATCCATTCAGGAAAGCCGTTGACCTGCGCAGGACATTCTTCAATGCCGGCGCCTGGCTGAAGGAATACAGCACACTTCCCAAAACGGACAACGTTACACCACGCCATACCCGCAGAGAGGCATACAACGAGTCAATCGTGAATTTTACAGATTTCCTGGGAAGGCTTGCAGGCAACACAGATTTTTTCGGGCACGTTGCCGGGACTGTCACCAGTGCTGCGCTTCAGATTTTACCCGATGACCTCCCCCTTGCACTGGGGCATGGCGACTATGCCATGCGTAACATCCTGGTAGGAGCAAACGATCGAATCACGGTAATCGACACAGGCGCGAAATGGCGTGTCCCGATTTATGAAGATATTGCCTACTTTCTCGTGCGCATGGAGATCAACAAACTGCAGGTATTTACACAGGGCCTGGCAATCCAGGGAAAAACACTGGCAAGTTACCAGCATGAGTTCCTGTCCGGCTATTTTGGTCACACAGCTGTCCCTGAAAATATTATCGGTCTTTTCAAAATCCAGTCGCTGCTGGACAACTGGTCTTCGCGGGCCTCGAGCCTGGCGCAGCAACCCGGAGAAAGAAAGGCTATATACCCGGGCTTGCACCTCATTTTGTTGAACAGACTCTATCGCAAAACCCTGGAACGCCTGTTACAGGCTATCAGGTGACTCATGTTGGCCGGCCAGATAATATAAACAGCCTTTATAACTGAATGAACACAAACCCCATGCCAGACGTTGAATCAAGCAATACCGGCAATATTACCGACTTCAGCATCAATGGTCTGGCCGGAATCAGGCTTGTAGATGCAGCGGACCAGGACAGGGCCATGGTTCGCCGGCAGCTCGGCCTGCATCCCGGTTCGCTTGCCACCGAGCCGGATATCACAATCAGGTTTGTCCCCCGGCTAGCCGCCACTGCCCCTATGCGCTACCTGAAACGGGGAGCAGCAGGATTTACCGATGATGCATTTATTCTGCTGGACAATAAATCCAGCTTACAACACAGCAGCCAGATCCCTTTCGATAAAATAGGTGAGCGCTGCGAAATAATCTGTGAGCATGGACTTTCCAGCATCCCCCTGCTGACATCGATCATTAACCTGACAATGCTGAATAAAGGAATATTGCCGGTTCACGCCTCGGCCTTTGTCTACAATCGCAGCGGTGTTCTGGTAAACGGCTGGCCCAGGGGTGGAAAGACCGGCATGTTGCTGGCTTTCATGAATCGTGGAGCGAAATATATCAGCGATGACTGGGTCTATATCAGCAGCGATGATTCCCGGATGCATGGCCTCCCGGAACAGATACAAATCAGGGACTGGTACCTTCAATTCCTGCCGCAATACCAGGCAGTAACCGCAGGCAGGAAACGCCTGAAAATGCGCCTCCTGAAGTTGCTGCACAGCATTACCAGCAAACTTTCAGGCTCCAACAGACAAGGCCTGCCAGCAAAGCTCCTGAGACGCATCAATCTTGGCGTTGAGCGGCAGTTATCCATTCATGTACACCCGCATACCTTGTTTGGCGAGGAATCCTGCATTTCAAACGGGCAGCTGGACAAGGTATTTCTTGCCGTTACCCGTGAACAACCCGGCATCATGGTTCGCCCGGCGCAGCACCAGGCGGTTATCAAACAAATCAACAGCCAGCTACTGTATGAACAGCAGACCCTTATGTCATACTACCTGATGTTCAGGTTTGCCTTTCCCGAAAAAACAAACAGGCTAATTGAGCAATACGAAACGCTACAGTACCAGCTGCTGGACAAAGTCCTTGCAGACAAAGAACTCTACAACGTGTATCACCCCTTTGAAGCACCCTTACCGGACATATTCACCGAGCTCAACTCCCTGTTCAAATAACCAATAATCAGAAGTTAATATTGAAATGACAATGTTTACCGTCGCCTTTATAGGACCTGATGGATCAGGTAAAACCACAGTATCCAGGCAGCTGGAGAATACCCTCACAATCCCTGTAATCTATCTGTTCATAGGTGTGAGCTTTCCCTCCAGCAATGCCACCTTGCCAACAACGCGTCTTGTCCATGCCATCAAGAAAATGCGAACCAGTAAAACAGGTCACGCAAGCAACGCAGTGTCCACAGAAACCAGCAGAGAGCTCCCCCGGAGAAAGGGATTGCTCGGCAAAGTACGCAGCAGTACAAAAGCAACATTACGCTTGATTGTCCGCCTGAGTGAGGAGTGGTACCGGCAGGGGCTCAGCACCTGGTACAAGTACCGTGGCTATGTAGTTATCTACGACCGTCATTTCTTTGCAGACTTTTATGGATTCGACATCACCAAAGACAAGCGTGACCAACCCTTATCCCGCCGCATTCACGGTTATATGCTCGAACACCTCTATCCAAAACCTGACCTTGTCATCTACCTGGATGCGCCGGGTGAAGTCCTGTTCGCGCGAAAAGGTGAAAAGACCCCGGAATTACTTGAAGACCGGCGTCAAAAGTATATAAGCCTTTGCAACAACACCAGGGATTGCATAATGATAGATGCAACCCGGCAAACTGAAAAGGTAATAGCGGATGCCACCAGCATAATCATGGATTTTTATAATGCAGGTTCTGGCAAAAATTGAAATACGCGCTATTAGCGAAGGGCACAATGATAAATGGAGTGGCCTGGCACCGGTTTTTACGGGAACAGTTCACTTCGTATTTTTCTTGAAATCTTCCCCGGCAAACCACGGCGTTGTAATTGTGCAGGAACGGGATCATCGCTGGACTTGAGATCCGATTGGCTGCCACCCGAGAAAACAGCAAGCAACCCCTTGAAGGCCTCCCGGCGCCCCGGGTGTG
>DAOVVG010000090.1 GCA_030632175.1 Gammaproteobacteria bacterium | reverse complement strand
TCCTCGCGCGCCAGCATCACGGAAATGCCGTGGTCGCCGACCGGGCCGCTGACCAGGATGACGTCACCGTCCTTTATCAGGTTGAGGCCTAGTTTATGCGGATTACGGATACCGATGCCGGTTGTTGCCAGGTAGAGTCCGCCGCCTTCACCGCGGCGCAGTACCTTGGTGTCGCCTGCAACCACCTCAACCCCGATCGCCTTTGCGGTGGCTGCCAGTGTCTTGATAATGCGATCAAGTACGGCGACTTCCATGCCTTCCTCAATAAAGGCATTCAGGCTCAGGTACTTCGGGGTGGCGCCGGCGACCGCCAGGTCATTGGTGGTGCCGTGTACTGCCAGTGAACCGATGTTGCCACCCGGGAACTCCAGTGGTTGCACAGTAAATCCATCGGTGGTGAACATTACATCGCTGCCATTCAGTGCCAGCGGGACTGCATCGGCCTGCACGTCCAGTCCCGGGTTGGATAAATGCCGGGCAAAGATGTCATCAATCAGCTCGCGCATGAAGCGGCCGCCGTTACCGTGTGCCAGTGCAATATGGGTATCTTCCATAAAATCTCCAGTCAGGTCGTAAAGCTGAACTTGATGGATACGCTACGCCTTACCCGTCAAGTTCAGCATGCCGTACTCGATTATTTGTCCAAAACTGATGCCGGCGTCATTGACCGGGATGTCTTTCGGTAGCATGACGTTAAAACCGTCATTCTCCAGCAGTGTCACTGCCTGCTCAGTGAGTACCCGATTCTGGAAGACACCGCCTGACAGCCCGATATCGTTTACACCCTGTGATGTGCGTGCCTGCCTCGCTTGCTGCAGCATGGTTGCAGCCATGCTGGCATGAAAGCTGGTGGCGCGTTCAGTAACGGGACGTGATGTATCCATCAGCATATCCAGCAGTGGTTCCCAGTCGGCAATCAACAGGCCGCTGTCATCTTTTGATAAAGGCAGTTCCACGGCAGCATGGTTACCGTGACAACGGGCTTCCAGCAGCATGGGCCCTTGTCCTTCGAAGCTTGCTTCGGAACACAGTCCCGTCAATGCGGCAGCTGCATCAAACAGTCGTCCAGCTGATGTTGTTTGCGGGGTGTTGAGTCGTAGATGCCAGGCTTGTTGCGCCAGTAACGGCATAACAGGTATATGCAGGTACTCTTTGCCGGTCTCCCAGCAAACAGCGGCGGCACTGCGCCAGGGTTCACGGCCGGCGCGCTCGCCACCGGGCAGGTGGAAGGATCTGAATGTTGCAAAGCGCTGCCAGCTTCCGGGATGACCCAGCAGCGCCTCGCCGCCCCACAGGGTGCCGTCCTCACCGTAGCCGACACCGTCCCAGGTAAATACCAGACGTCGCTTCGCAAGCTGTTGCAGGTTACTGGCGACCGCCGCATGCGCATGGTGATGAAACACCTTGTGCAGTGGCAGGCCGCGATGTCGGGCCCAGCGGCTTGAGGCATAGCCGGGATGTGCGTCGCAAATCACAACCTCTGCGGCGACCTTGTAAAGCGATTGCAGGTCATCAATGGTTTTTTCGAAGACCTCCAGGCTGCGGACATTGCCCATGTCACCGATATGCGGCGATACCACGATGCGGTTGCCCCATGCCAGCGCAATGGTGTTCTTCATATGTCCGCCGACTGCCAGTACCGGACGCTCAAGCGAGAATGGCAGATACTGTTCAAGGGGTGCAGCGCCACGCCCCAGGCGCAGTGGACGTGGCCGGTCATGAATGACCCGGTACACCGGATCATCGGCGGGCCGTTCTATGGGACGGTCATGGTGAAGAAATGCAGCGGCCACATGTCCGAGACGCTGTTCGACCTCGGCGTTGTCGGTCAGTACCGGTTCGCCACTGATGTTCGCCGAGGTGGCAATCAATGGTTCACCAAAGTCCGGCAGAATCAGGTGGTGCAGTGGACTGTAGGGCAGCATCACCCCGATTTCGTCCAGTCCGGGTGCGATCAGCGAGGACAGGTCAAACCCGGGTCGCTTGCGTGCCAGTACGATCGGCCGTCCCGGTGACAGCAACAGGTCGGCCTGGTCGCGCGACAGCCAGACCCGCCGGTTAACGCACTTCAACGGCAGTCCCGGTGCTGCCGGGAACATCACCGCCAGCGGTTTATGCGCGCGCGGTTTGTTGCGGCGCAGACGTGCAATGGCGATATCGTTGCCGGCATCACACATCAGGTGATAACCGCCAATGCCCTTGACGGCGACAATACTGCCAGCTTGCAGCGCGGCCACGCAGGCTGTTAGCGCAGATTCATTGCCGCTGATACGCTGACAGCCCGGTGCCGTGAATTCCAGTGCCGGTCCGCACACCGGACAGGCAACCGGTTCGGCATGAAAGCGTCGGTTGAGCGGGTCGGTATATTCCCGGCGGCAGTCATCGCATAGCGCGAATGCGGCCATGGTGGTGGCTGGTCGATCGTAGGGCATGCCGCGGATCAGGGTGTAGCGTGGCCCGCACTGGGTGCAGTTGATAAACGGGTAGCGATAGCGCCGGTTGTGGGGATTGTGCAGTTCAGCGAGGCATTCATCACAGGTAAACAGATCAGGTGGCACATGGATGTTGGTGGTGCCGGTGGCGGCGCTGTCGCGGATGGTAAAGGTGTCGAGATCATCCAGCATCGCCGGTTCGCAGTTCTCGAGAACCGGACGTGATAACGGTGGCGCATGCTGGAACAGGCGGCGCGTGAACGCATGCAACGCCTGGTTTTCACCCTGGATATGTATTTCCACCTGGCCGGTACAGTTGCGTACCCAGCCGGTGAGATGATGGGTGTGCGCCAGTCGATAGATGAAAGGGCGAAAGCCGACGCCCTGCACACGCCCGGACACGGTCAGGTGCACCGCCGCGACGGGATCCGGAGTACTGTCGCTAGTGTCCAGATCTACGACAGTCATTATGCTGGCCTGTTAGCCATTTTATCTGACCTGCCCGTATGAGCAGGATGGGTAAAACGCAGTGTATCCATCGTTTCGCGTATTGGGCACGTCGCTTGCGCTCCTTTGCCCGATCTACAGGCATGGCGGGTGGCAGGCTGTATATGCGACAGCGTATCCATCAGGCTGTTGCTTGCAGTTTTTTGGATTTAGCGACCGGTTCACGCATGCCGCCCGACCACCAGATGCGGCAGGCGCCTTCATCAGACACCATGCAGGGGCCAATCGGATGGCGCGGTTTGCAGGCGACCCCGAACAGACGACATTCATTGGGGTAGATTTTCCCCAGCACGACTTTCGCGCAGTCACAGCCCGGCGGCATTTCACCGGCGCGTTTGCGGGCATCGTCGGCATAGCTCGGAAAGGCCTGTCGTGCATCATGCGCACGGTAATGTTCGTTAATGGCAAACCCGGAGGCCGGGATAATGCCCACGCCACGCCAGTTGGCGTCCGTGATTTCCATGGCCTGTTGCAGTTGCCGTTGAGCGGTGCGGTTGCCACCCGGTTTGACCACCTCGGGATAGCAGTTATCGAGAAACCGCCGTTCCTCGATCAACTGGCGCAAGGTGGAATACATCGCGGCCAGCAGGCTTTCCGGTGTGAAACCGGCCACGGCGGCCGGGATACCATGGCGCTTGACAACAAATTCCCATTCTTCCGGACCCATGATGGTAGAAACATGTCCCGGTGCCACCAGCGCATCGAATCCGGGGGTATCTGATTCGAGCAGCATGGCAACGGCGGGCCATGTGAGGCGACCGGACAACAGGATAAACAGGTTGTCCGGAATTCCTTCAACCAGTAATGATGCCGTCGGCGCGGTCGTGGTCTCGAAACCGGCGGCAAAAAACAGGACGGGCTTGTTGGCATTGTCGCGTGCAATGCGCGCGGCTTCCTGCGGTGAAGACACCGGGCGTACATCGGCACCTTTGGTCCTGGCTTGTTCCAGCGTGCGTGCCTCGCAGCGTTTTACATTGACGGGTACCCGCAGCATGTCGCCGTAGGCCACCAGAATGATGTCCTCGTTAAGCGATAGCTGGATGGCCTCGAAGATATCTTCTTCCGGGCAGATGCACACCGGGCAGCCCGGGCCAGGAACCAGTTCAATGTTATCCGGCAGCGCGCTGCGCAGCCCGGCCATGGTGATGGAGCGCTCGTGACCGCCGCAAACATTCATGATTTTTACGTGTGGTGGCAAGGGCAGCGCACGTATGCGTTGCAGCCAGTCCCGTGCGGTTGCTGCCATTATGCCGACTCCGTTGCAGCCGCCAGTCTTCCGGACTGGTGCTCCAGCGAGGACAGTTCGGCAAGCAGCCAGTGGATCCAGTCGTCCATGCCGGCGGTACTTTTTGCGGATAATTCAAATACCGGTGCACTGCTGGCCAGTTCACGCAGGTAGCGGCGGGCATTGTCCGGATTGAAGTCATCAAGCACTGGCAGCAGGTCGCACTTGCTGAGCAATACCAGGTCGGCAGCACGAAACATCACCGGGTACTTGGCCGGCTTGTCGTCACCTTCCGGGACAGACAGCAGTGTGACATTGCTGTGCTGGCCAAGGTCAAAGCTGGCCGGGCACACCAGGTTGCCGACGTTCTCAATGAAAACTATATCCAGTTTCTGCAGCTCCAGCATATGCAGCGCGTCATGCACCATGTGGGCATCCAGATGACAGGCGCTGCCGGTGGTGATTTGTATGGCAGGTACGCCATGCGCGCGAATTCGGCTGGCATCGTTCTCGGTTTCGAGATCACCTTCGATGACGGCAATGGAAAGTTCATCTTTCAGGGCATCAATGGTTGCTTCAAGCAGGCTGGTCTTGCCGGCGCCGGGTGACGACATCAGGTTGATGGCCAGTACGCCGTGTTTATTGAAGTGTTCGCGATTATGCGCTGCGGTATGGTCATTGGCATCCAGCAGCCCGTGCAAAACGTTGACGGCTTCACGGCCATCCGCTGTTTTTGACAGTCTGCCGCCCGGCTGTACCAGATGGGCATTGCCATGCGTTACATTACATCCACAGGTATCACACATCGTTTTCTCCTGTTTTAATTGCAATCGCGGACGAGATCCGCTCCTGCAAAAAAGAGCACCGGCGTGATTGCACCTCGTCCGGGATTAAAAAAGAGCACCTGTAGGAGCGGATCTCGTCCGCGATAATCCTTTTCCCGCCTAGTTAACCCGTTCATGCTGTTGCTGAATGTCTGCTTCAGGTTCTGCCAGTTCATCGGCTGTCTGCCTGACCAGTTCCATATGCTGGAGCTGCAGTTCGTCACCGCTCACCAGTTTCGTACGCCAGTTGCCGCACACACCACAGAGCAGTCGGGCAGGCAGCGCATCGCTTGTTTGCCCGCATTGATCGCAGCTGATGCGCACCGGCAGGTTCTCGATGACGAGTTCTGCCTCTGCCGCAATACTCCCGGCGCGGGCAATGAAAAATGCCTGTTCAAGCAGGCGTGGCTCTACGCCGGACAGCGGCCCGATACCGAGATGGACAGCCACTACGCTATCCGCCTGTTCCTCAAGCGCGATGCTTTCCACCTGCTCCATAAGTGCCTGACAAACAGCCAGTTCATGCATGGGTGCCTGCCTCGCCGGGTTCCCCGGCCAGCATCAGGTCATACATGTCCCAGGCCGTACGGGCCTCTGCGGGGGTGATTTTCTGGATAGCATAGCCGACATGCACGACAACGAACTCATCAACCCTGAAATCCTCGTCCTGCATCATGAACAGGCTGACTTCTCGCTGCACGCCTTTGGCCTCGCAATTCGCGACATAGCCATCGATAGACTTGATTTGCATGGGAATACCAAGACACATTGTTACAACCCCCCCCCATAGCTATGCCGGAAATTCCGACCCTGCGACATGAGCTTATGTAAACACGAATTAATCGATGCGGACTTGACGTATATCAACAAAACTCCGCTCTCCCTGCTGTACAAAATACCTAATAAACGGGGAGGCTGAAGATGTCATCGAATAACACGCTGATTCTGGGTATAGGCAATACCCTGTTGTCTGATGAAGGTGTCGGCATCCATATGCTGGCCTACATGGGCAGGCACTATCCCGACCTCGCCGATGTTGAATATCTTGATGGCGGCACCCTGAGTTTTACCCTCGCCGCCTGGATTGAAGAAGCTGACAACCTGATCGTAATCGATGCGGCTGAACTCAAATCCGCTGCCGGTACGGTTGTGGTCTTTTCAGGTCAGGAAATGGACCATTTTGCAGGCAAGACAAAACGCAGCGTGCATGAGGTAAGCCTTGGCGACCTGCTTGCAATAGCACATCTGACAGATGCCTTGCCGGCCAATCGTGCGCTGGTAGCCATACAGCCGGAAGAAGTCGATTGGGGGCAGTGCCTGAGTAACCGGGTGAAGCAGGCGTTACCGGCCGCCGGTCGTTGCGTTAATGAGCTGCTCCGGGACTGGTCTGCTGCGAGTACTGATGCAGCTGCGGCATTGCCAACATCTGACGGCCGTATTCAACAGCTGTCCGCCACACGGTGAAG
Source organism: Gammaproteobacteria bacterium (assembly GCA_030632175.1). Classification (GTDB taxonomy): domain Bacteria; phylum Pseudomonadota; class Gammaproteobacteria; order UBA9214; family UBA9214; genus UBA9214. Next base: position 2,085 of record DAOVVG010000090.1, on the reverse strand, counting down.
AACTCATGAATCAAGCGCTGAATACGGAATCTCTGAAGGTTCAACCGGGTGAGAATCTTACTCATAACGTCAAGCCGTTACTGCATGAGATCCGGCACGCACTGACTGCGTTACTGCAGGATAGCGAGCAGGCAGTTATAGATTTGCGCAGCCTGCCGCTGGCACCGGGTGAGGAACAGAAGTTAATGGATGAGCTTGGGCAGGGTGAGGTGTATGCACGTTTTAATGCGCTGGGCCCCAGCGAAATCTTCGAAACACGTTATCCCGGTGTCTGGGTGGTGGTGCATTACAACAATGATGATGAGGTGATTGGCAAGTTTATAGAAGTCTGTGACATTCCGGATCTGCTGCGTTCACAGCAGGACGATATTCGGCAGGGACTTGAACAATTGCAGGCGCAACTTGCGTGAACCGGAGCTGACAGGAGTCCAGTAATAATGGAAAACAGAATACTGATTCCGCTGGATGGTACTGAATCCGTAAAGGAAATACTCCTCTACGTACAGTCAATTACACCGTGTGACGAGACTAAAATCAGCCTGTTACACGTACTGCCACAGGCGGGTACCGGTAATAGTCCCGACGCACATGTGGATGAAATCAGGAACACGCTGTCTGCTGCCGGCTGGGCGGTGAACAGTGATACTCGAATGGGTGATCCGGTAGAGGAAATTGTGAAATTTGCCATCCTGATGCCTGCCACCCTGTTATTGATGTCTACGCATGGCCGGTCGGGTATGGACAAGATTCGATATGGCAGTGTAACCGAGCAGGTCTTGAGGCAGTCGCACTGTCCGGTATTTATTCTGCACAGTACGCGTACGGAACCGGCGGATAACCGTACCCGGAACCTGTTCAGGAAGATCCTGGTACCGCTTGACGGTACGGACGTATCCGCATCAATTTTGAGATGCGTTGAACACTTCGCGAAAATACATGATTCAGAGGTCATTCATGTTCCATGACGAAATGGATAGTGGTGGCTCAGAGGAAAAAAAGCCGCCATCAAAATGGCTTTGCAGGATCAGAGTGTCAATCTGGCCAATGCCGGACTGAAGGTGTCGCTGGATATGTCCACCTACAAGCGGCCAATACGTGAAATTCTCGACAAGATAGATGAAATGGGAATCGACCTGGTGTCCATGGCAACGCACGGTGAGTCAGATGCGCGGCGGGCACTGGAGGAATCGGTGACTGCTGAGGTGATACGGCACTCTAACTGCCCGCTACTGGTCTGGTCAGCGGAGCCGCAGTGTCATCCTGCTACCTGGAAACTGATGATTTTATATCTTGTGCTACAGGCGCACTTGCGTGAACTGACAATGACGGCACAGAGGAGATAAGTGATGTCGAAAGACGAGACTTTGGGCGAAGCACTGCGTCGACAGGGTATTACCCGGCGCGGGTTTATGAAATTCTGTGCGGCAACCGCCTCGCTGATGGCGCTGCCACCGAGTATGGTGCCGGTGATTGCAGCAGCACTGGAAAAGGCAAGACGCCCATCGGTGATCTGGCTGTCGTTCCAGGAATGTACCGGTTGTACTGAATCACTGACGCGCTCCCATTCACCGACCGTTGAAGGCCTGATCTTCGATACCATCTCGCTTGATTACCATCATACCTTGCAGGCCGCCGCAGGCAGTGCTGCAGAGGCCGCGCGGGAAACGGCCATGGAAGAGAATTTTGGCAAATACATCCTGGTTGTCGATGGATCGATTCCGACCGGCAACCCGGGTTATTCCACTATTGCCGGTGTCAGCAACCAGGACATGTTGATGGAAGCGGCAAAAGGCGCTGCAGCTATTGTGTCGGTGGGTACCTGCGCTGCCTTTGGCGGGATTCCGCATGCCAATCCGAATCCGACCGGTGCTGTTTCGGTAAGCGATCTCGTTAAGGATAAAGACATTATTAATGTACCCGGTTGCCCGCCTATCCCGGTAGTCATTACCGGTGTGCTGACTCATTTTCTGACCTTTGGCACTATTCCGGAGCTGGATGCGCTCGGTCGTCCCATGGCCTTTTACGGCCAGAGTATTCACGACCGTTGTTATCGTCGGCCTTTCTACGACAAGGGTCTGTTTGCCG
>DAOVVG010000156.1 GCA_030632175.1 Gammaproteobacteria bacterium | reverse complement strand
TTAACGAGAACACCTTCAAATATGGATTCGTCACACCCGACGATCACTGGGACAACTACTGGCGCTCAGGGAAGAACGCGCTGTTGGGATGGGACAGTGGCCTGCCGGGGTCCGGCGACGGAGCGAAATCACTCGGTGTAGAGCTCGCCAGTAGCGAGGCCTTTGCACGCTGCCAGGTTGAGAAGGTTTTCAGGACTGTATGCCTGCGTGAACCGGGAAACAGCGTTGATCGCGCCCGTGTTGACGGTATCACTGCCAGCTTCAAGGCAGATAACTACAACATGAAGACTGTATTCGCAGAAACAGCCGTCTACTGCAAGGGTGACTAACCATGAAAACAAAAACCTGTTACCACGTTTCAGTCCTTGCAAGAATATGTGTTGTCAGCCTGCTTGCAGCAATACTCGGCGCATGCGGCGGTGAAGATACACAAAGCAATCCGGTTACCTCAAACTCATCAGCACTTGTTAACTATTCCGGACCAGCAGCCGCCACAACTGATGTACAGGCATTCAGACTCAATGTCTGGGAAAACCTCAATGACCAGAACCGTTGTGGCGCCTGTCATGGCAGCGGCGGGCAGTCTCCCGATTTCGTACGCATGGATGACATCAATCTTGCCTATTCCGCAGCAAATACAATTGTAGATCTGTCCAGGCCCGCTGACTCACGCATGGTTACCAAGGTGGCGGGGGGGCATAACTGCTGGCTGGACAGTGACAGTGCCTGTGGTGACGTCATCACGGCATATATTGCAGCCTGGGCCGGTGGCGTCAGTGGCGTCGGCAATATTGTTGAACTAACAGCACCGGCACTCAGGGATCCGGGTACCAGTAAAAACTTCCCGGACGACTCCAGCCTGTTTGCCAGCACCGTTCATCCGCTATTGACAGCCAACTGTGCCACCTGCCACGTCGATTCTGCGATGGACGCACAAGCACCCTTCTTTGCAGACAGCAATGCGGACACGGCCTATGAAGCCGCCAAGGCAAAAATGGACCTCGATAATCCCGCCAATTCCCGGCTTGTACTGCGGCTGCGCGAAGAGTCGCACAACTGCTGGGATCCGGATAATACCGGCAGCACTGACTGTGTTGCCTCTGCAGCACTGATGGAGGCCGCTATTACTGCATTTGCAAACCCGATAACACTGTCCAGCGTTGACCCGTCACTGGTCACCAGCAAGGCACTTTCACTGCTGGAAGGTATTGTGGCAAGTGGTGGCAGTCGCTATGAAGACAATGTCATTGCCCTGTATCAGTTTAAAACCGGCGAGGGCACGACCGCTTTTGATACCAGTGGTGTTAATCCCGGTATGCATCTTGAATTCACCGGTAACGTCGAGTGGCTTGGTGGCTGGGGTGTCGACATTATCAGCGGCAGGGCGCAGGCAACAACGGCATCGAGCAAGAAGCTATACGACCTGATTACAGCAACCGGTGAGTACAGCATCGAGGCGTGGGTGGTACCTGCAAACGTCTCCCAGGAAGGTCCGGCGCGCATCATCAGCTATGCCGGCAGTGAAGACGAGCGTAATTTCACCCTCGGACAAATACTCTATAACTACGATGTGCAGCAGCGTAGTGGTGGTTCATTAACAACCGCAGATAACGATGAAGACCTGCAGGCCACTCTGCAACATGTCGTGGTTACCTATGATCCGGTCAATGGCCGACGTATTTATGTAAACGGCGGATTCACGGATGACATAGACCCGGAGCCTGCCGGCAATCTGGCGGACTGGGTGAATAACTTTGCCTTCGTACTCGGTAACGAGGTATCCGGCAATAAACAGTGGCAGGGTAAATTTCGTCTGGTTGCCATCCACAATCGCGCGCTCAGCCAGGAGCAAATTACACAAAATTTCGATGTAGGGGTCGGCGAAAAGTTTTTCCTGCTGTTCAGCGTCACTGAACACACCGGCATCCCTGACAGCTATGTCGTGTTCGAGGTCAGCCAGTTCGACAACTACAGCTACCTGTTCAACAAACCGGTCTTTATCAGCCTTGACCCGACAGCCAGTCCGGACAATATACCGGTGGCGGGTATGCGTATTGGCATCAACGGCAAAGAGGCTACCGTTGGCCAGGCCTACCAGAACCTCGACACGACCATTAACAGCAGTTTCTACATACCCGGCGTCGGCCAGCCTTTATCAGACCTGGGAACAGTTATTGCGCTGGAAAAGGGGCCTGGCGCAGACGAATTCTTCCTTACTTTCGAGGTACTTGGAACAGCAACCAATATTGTGCTTGAGCCTGCACCCGTGACACCGGCCCCACCGCCCGATCAGCCTGCCGTGTCCGATATCGGGGTGCGAAATTTTGACGAGATCGACGCAACCATGTCAACGGTAACCGGCGTACCGCGTTACCAGGTTGATGTAGGCAGCGTCTTCACGACGATTAAACAGCAATTGCCCACCGTGGAAAACATCGAGGGGTTCCTGTCCGCGCACCAGATGGCCGTTTCACAACTCGCCATTGAATACTGCAGCGCGCTGGTAGACAACAATGGTCAGATATTGCGTGATGACTATTTCCAGGACAGCGCGGGCATTCAAAGCTTTAACTTCAGTGCCACGGCAAGCAGTGCATTCGACAGTCTGGCAAAGCGTGACCTGATCATTTCTCCCTTGCTGGACGGCATTATCGGCACCGGCCTGACAACACAGCCGGATCTCACCAGCGTCCGTAATGAACTGGATAGCCTGATGCTTATCCTGGGAACCACCACCGCGTGTCCGCCACAGCCTTCGTGCGACACCACACTGCGCACCGAACAAATCGTCAAGGCAACCTGCGCCGCCGCATTGGGCAGTGCAGCCATGCTGATTCAATAGTACTGATACCAGGAGTAATGCATGGCCAGAAAACACAACTATCGTGAATTAAACGAGCCACTACGACTGAATGAGCACGGCCGTCCCGTCAGCCGCCGCGACTTCCTTTCACAGGGTTTGGCTTCAGGACTGGGGCTGGTTACGGCACCCGGTCTGTTTGGCTTGTTTGCCAACCCGCGCTCCGCAGCAGCAGCACTCTCATCTGACATTGAAGCCCTGAAACTGTCATGCGGGATCAGGTCACTGGGTGCCGGTAAAATACCGTTCATCTGCTTTGACCTTGCCGGTGGTGCCAACTTCTCGGGTTCCAACGTGCTGGTGGGACAGCAGGGCGGACAACTTGATCCGCTCAGTACCGCTGGCTATAGCAAACTCGGGCTACCGGGCGACATGTTGCCGGACTCGATCAACCCGATGACGGCAACAAACTTTATCAATTCAGATTTTGGCCTCGCATTCCATGCCAGCAGCGCCATGCTGCAGGGAATTCAGGAAAAGGCAGGAAACCGTGCCGGCCTGGTAAACGGTGCAGTGATACCATCGCGGTCAGACAATGACACCGGCAATAATCCACATAACCCGATGTACGGAATCGCACGGACCGGCTCCGATGGCAGCCTGCTGACGCTGATAGGCTCACGCAGCTCTGACTCGGGTGGCAACTCTATGGCCCCGGCCATGATGATAGATCCCGGTATACGGCCTACCAAGGTCGACCGCCCAACGGATGTAACCGGTATGGTTGATACCGGCAAGCTGATCGGCGTTCTCAGTCAGGATGATGCCGTGGCAGTCATGGAGTCGATTGAGCGTATCAGCAAAATGAAACTGGATAATGTAGACACCAAAATTTCAGCAGATGCCATCATCAAGGACCTCGTGCAGTGCGGATACGTAAAGGCTGCTGATATTGCTGATCGCTTTGGTGACCCGTCAACGCTGGACCCGGCACTTGATCCGGACATAGTCGGCGCCTCCGGAATATTCACCCGGTCAGAATTTGACAACGACAGTGAATTTCGCAAAACGGCCTCGGTCATGAAAATGGTTGTCAACGGCTTTGCCGGGGCCGGGACGGTTACCATGGGCGGCTATGATTACCACACCGGTGACCGCGCAACCGGTGAAATGCGGGATCTGCGCGCAGGACGATGCATTGGCGCCTGTCTCGAATACGCAGCACGGGCTAACAACGGTAGTGGCATACCCTTGATGATCTACGTGTACAGTGACGGGTCTGTATTCAGCAACGGCATGACAGATGACACCGCGATGGGGGGTGGCAAGGGCGTCTGGACCGGTGATAACTCTTCAACAGGCTCGGCATTCTTTCTGGTTTATAACCCCGGCTCGCCTGCCGTGCTGCGCGGTGCCGATGCCTTCGAGCAGGCACAGCATCAGCAGCTCGGTTATTTCCGGGCTGACGGCTCGGTCGAGACCAATGCCACACCGGCAGCCAACCAGGTAAACCTGCTGGTAGAAACCGTTATCCTCAATTACATGGCACTGCACGGGGAAGAAAGTAATTTCCCGTCACTATTCCCTAATCACGGGTTGGGTAATCTCGATTTACGAACCAGTTTGACGGCCTTCAATAAAATTGTAACCGGGACGATATAAAGCGTATCTTTCACAGCCTGATGCTGTCCGTTTTGAACCGGCTACACTGCCCCATGATAACAACATATCGTTTGATTACCCTGCTTGTCCTGCTGCTGCCAACCTGCATCAATGCAGACTGGCAGCGGCAGGAGGCTGCCATTATGGGCACCGCAATTACTGTGGAGCTCTGGCACAAGGATGATACGCAGGGCAGGGAACTGGTCGAGACCATTATGGACGAAATGCGCCGTATTGATCATCTCATGAGCAGCTACAAGCCGGATAGCGAGCTGTCAGCTATCAATGTCGGCGCAGCCAGTGGCCCAGTTACTGTCAGTGAGGAGCTACTGAGCCTGATTGAACGTGCACTTGAATATTCGGTCATTACCACGGGCGCCTTTGATATCACCTATGCCAGCGCCGGGCAGCATTATGATTATCGAAACAACAAAAAACCGGATGATGCACAGCTGCAAGCTGCATTACCGGCGATTGATTACCATCATGTAAAAATTGACAAATCTGCCTCCACGGTAGCATTCATGCACCCCGGAGTTCGCATTGACCTCGGTGGCATCGCCAAGGGTTATGCCGTCGATCGCGGTATGAAGTTGCTGCAGCAGGCAGGCGTTAAAACGGCACTTATCAGTGCCGGTGGAGACACCCGCGTAATCGGAAAACGCTGGGATCGTCCCTGGCATATCGGCATCAGGAATCCCCGCGATGAAGAAAATATTGTCTCCATGATTCCGCTTGAGAATTCTGCCATCTCGACGTCCGGCGACTACGAACGCTTCTTCGAGGAGGACGGGGTTCGCTATCATCATATACTCGATCCGAAGACAGGAACCTCCACTCACGAGATTCTCAGCTCCAGCATCATCGGGAAGTACGCAACGGATACAGATGCACTGTCCACCAGCGTCTTCATCCTTGGCGTTGACAAGGGTATGCAGCTGATCGACTCAATACCCGACACCGAAGCGATCATCATCGACAATAAAGGCGATATGCATTACTCAGCCGGTCTCGCCCGCGCACAGTAGCCTTTCCTGTTCCCTGCATCACACGGAAACTGTGATGCCTTCTACATAACTGTTCCCTCAAATCCTGCAAACTTGTCATGTACCTGCAGGAATGCAGGTACCTGTGTGCTCACGGGAGTTGTCAGGATGCGTAACAATCAATCGTACTTTTTGCAGTTTCGAGGGATACTTCCCGGTATTTTACTGTTGCTGTATTCAGCCATCATCAGTGCTGACCCGACGGTTACCGCAGCCGGGCTGGATGAAGAAATCCAGTCACTGAAACAGGATATCGTGGCACTTAACCGATCCCTGTTTATGCTGGAAGAGGAGCTGCTGTTCCCTTCAAATACCCAGGTCGCCGTGTTCCTGTCCATGGATGTCGGTGAATTCTTCTCGCTTGATTCTGTTCAGCTGAAAATAGATAACAAGGTGGTCACCAATTACCTGTATACCCGACGCGAGGTAGAAGCCCTGCACAGGGGCGGTGTGCAGCGACTTTATATGGGGAACCTCA
>DAOVVG010000216.1 GCA_030632175.1 Gammaproteobacteria bacterium | reverse complement strand
GTTGTTCAGGATGCGACTGGTTGATCTGGAGCGCATGGGTATGGTGTTGTTGCTGTCTGCCATTGCCATGTTGCTGCTGGTGCTGGTACCCGGTGTCGGTGTCGAGGTGAATGGTGCCTCGCGCTGGATAAATGCCGGTTTTTTTCGCATGCAGGTATCCGAGCCGGCCAAACTGCTTTTCATTATTTACCTGGCCAGCTACCTCGCCAGGCACGGTGAAGAAGTTCGTTCCCGTATCTCCGGCTTCATCAAGCCAATCGGCCTGCTGGCGATTGCAGCGCTGTTATTACTGCTGGAGCCGGATTTCGGTGCCACCGTGGTGCTCACGGCGACGGTCATGGGCATGATCTTCATGGCGGGTGTCAAACTGATTCAGTTCAGTAGTGTACTTGGAGCGGCGGGTTTGCTGCTGGCGAGTCTGGCCGTGTCCTCCCCGTACCGCATGAACCGGCTGACAACTTTTATGGATCCCTGGGCAGATCCGTTCAACAGCGGTTTTCAGTTGACCCAGTCCCTGATTGCGATTGGCCGTGGTGAATGGTTCGGTGTCGGTCTGGGCGCCAGTATCCAGAAACTGTTTTACCTGCCTGAGGCGCACACCGACTTTGTTTTTGCCGTGCTGGCCGAAGAGCTTGGTCTGCTGGGTGTGTGTGTCATTATTTTTCTTTATACGGTGCTGGTGTGGCGCGCCTTCGTGATCGCGGCACAGGCTGCAAGGGCGGAGAATTTTTTCGCGTCATATCTGGCCTGCGGCATCGGTATCTGGTTTGGCCTGCAAAGCTTCATAAATATCGGCGTCAATATGGGTTTGTTGCCAACCAAGGGGCTCACCCTGCCGCTGATGAGTTATGGCGGTTCCAGCATGGTCGTCATGTGCGCGGCTATAGCACTGCTGTTGCGTATTGATTATGAGACACGTTGTACGGCAACCGGTATGTCTGTCAGCGGTATTGCTGCTGCAACACGCAGGAGGTCAGCTGCATGAGTGCGTCTGCAAACAGGCGGCCGGTGTTGATCATGGCGGGTGGTACCGGTGGGCATGTGTTTCCGGCACTGGCCGTTGCAGCGGAACTGTCGGCGCGCGGTGTGGCGGTTGCCTGGCTGGGTACGCGTCGTGGCCTGGAAGCGCGCGTTGTGCCTGCGGCCGGTTACCCGCTGATGACCATGCGTGTGTCAGGACTGCGAGGCAAGGGTGTGCTGCGATTGCTGCTGGCGCCGTTTATGTTGATGGTGGCGCTCTGGCAGGCACTGGTTATCCAGTTGCGTTTGCGTCCCAGTGCGGTGCTGGGTATGGGTGGTTTTGCTGCCGGGCCGGGTGGTGTGATTGCGTGGTTGCTGCGTCGCCCCTTGCTTATTCATGAACAAAACTCTGTTGCCGGCATGACCAACAGATTGCTGGCGCCGCTTGCACGTACCGTGATGGAAGCCTTTCCGGGCAGTATGCCGGCAAAACGCCATCCACTGCATACCGGTAATCCGGTGCGCACCGGGATTACACAATTGCCGGCTCCGGCGGAACGCTTTGCTGCACGCAGCGGTGCCTTGAGAGTGCTGGTGATCGGCGGCAGCCTGGGGGCGCGTGTACTCAATGAAACGGTGCCGGCCGCCGTGCAACAGCTGGCGTCTGCTGATTCCCTGCAGTTGCATCACCAGACCGGCAAGGACGATGTCGCTAGTGTGCAGGCGGCCTACGCTGAGCTGGGTGTCGATGCGCGGGTTGAAGCCTTTGTAGAAGATATGGCTGCCGCTTATGCATGGGCGGACCTGGTAATCTGCCGTTCCGGTGCGCTGACAGTTGCCGAACTCGCCGTGGTCGGTGTTGCCTCTGTGCTGGTGCCATATCCGTATGCGACTGATGATCACCAGACCGGTAATGCACGGTTTCTTGCGGATGCAGGTGCTGCCATTCTGATGCCGCAGTCAACCCTGAGCGCTGACAGGCTGGCCGGGTTGCTGGCGGATTTTTCACAACAACGTGACATGCTCGAGGAGATGGCCGGTCGTGCACGGGAGCTGGCATTGCCGGATGCAGCACGTCGGGTAGCCACACTGTGTTTGCAGGCCGCTGGTATTGATGCGCCTTCTCCAGATGAAGAGGTGCGAGCATGAGCCCGGCATTGCATCCGACGGCTGTGGCCCAGCCGCACAGCATGGGGCGGGTACGACGGGTGCATTTTGTCGGTATCGGTGGCGCCGGGATGAGCGGTATTGCAGAAGTGATGCACAACCTGGGTTATCAGGTGAGCGGTGCTGACCTGCGTGAAAATGCAGTGACGCGCCGTCTGCGCGATATGGGTGTGACTGTTTGTATCGGGCATGATGCCGGCAATGTCGCTGATTGTGATGTGGTAGTGGCGTCTACGGCAATTGCTGCAGATAATCCGGAGCTGATTGCGGCGCGTGAGCGGCGTATACCGGTAGTGCCGCGCGCCGAGATGCTGGCCGAGTTAATGCGGTTTCGCTATGGAATTGGCGTTGCCGGTACTCATGGCAAGACTACAACCACCAGCCTTACCGCCAGCCTGCTGGCCGAGGGTGGACTGGATCCGACATTTGTTATTGGCGGCCAGTTGAACAGTGCGGCGACCAATGCACAACTGGGTGCCGGACATTACCTGGTGGCGGAAGCCGACGAGAGCGATGCCTCGTTTCTGTACCTGCAGCCGTCAATGGCCGTGGTGACCAATATTGATGCCGACCACCTGCCGACTTACGAGGGCGATTTTGAGCGCCTGCGCCAGACCTTTATTGAATTCCTGCATCACCTGCCGTTTTACGGCCTTGCGGTGCTTTGCCTTGATGATCCCGAAGTTGCGCATGTACTTGAAGAAGTAACCCGGCCGGTCATTACCTATGGCATTGATGCGGATGCCGACGTGAAAGCTACACAAGTGAGGCAGGAAGGCATGCAGACGCACTTCGTGGTGCAGCGTCCGGGACACGACGAATCGCTGCCGGTCACACTGAATTTGCCGGGGCGGCATAACGTACTGAATGCGTTGGCTGCCATTGCGGTTGCAACAGAACTGGGTGTTGCTGATGCGGCTATTCAGAAGGCGCTGGCCGAATTCCAGGGAATTGGCCGACGTTTCCAGATGGCCGGTGAGGTCACGACGGCGATGGGCAAGGTACTGTTGATTGATGACTATGCGCATCATCCGCGTGAAATTGCGCCAACGCTGGCGGCAGTACGCACGGGCTGGCCGGAACGTCGCCTGGTTGTGGTGTTCCAGCCGCACCGGTATTCGCGTACCCACGATTTGTTTGATGATTTTATCAAGGTGCTTTCCAGTGTTGACGTGCTGGTGCTTGGCGAAGTCTATGCGGCCGGTGAAACGCCGATCAGCGGTGCCGATGGTCGTGCGCTGTCGCGCGGTATCCGTGCGCGCGGACAGGTTGATCCGGTGTTCGTGGAAGAACTGGATACCCTGCCGACGGTGCTGAAGGATCTGTTACAGGATGGTGATGTGCTGCTGACACTGGGCGCCGGAGATATTGGCAGCGTTGCTGCACGACTGGCGGGTGAACTGGCGGACAGTACGCGGTGAAACGGGAATGATGGCGGCTGAAAAAACACAAAACTGGCGTGGCGAGTTGCGTTACGACGAACCGATGGCAAGTCATAACTCGTGGCGTGCCGGTGGCCCTGCGCGCTGTTTTTTCAAGCCGGCCGATGTCGCAGACCTGTGTGATTTTCTGCAGCAGCTGGATCCGCAAGAGCCGCTGTTGTGGCTGGGGCTGGGCAGCAACCTGCTGGTACGTGACGGCGGCTTCCCGGGTACGGTGATTTTTACCCTGGGTGCATTGAATGAGCTTGAATGGCTGGATGCCATAACCTTGCGAGCCGGTGCCGGTGTGACCTGTTCCAGGGTGGCGCGTGAGTCTGCGAAGCAGGGGTTGACCGGGCTGGAATTTCTGGCCGGTATTCCGGGCACCATGGGCGGTGCGCTGGCCATGAATGCCGGTGCCTTCGGCGGAGAAACATGGAACCGGGTAGCAGCGGTGGAAACAGTGGACCGCAGCGGCCGGTTGTATATGCGTCAGCCAGACGAGTACCGGGTGAGTTACCGGACCGTTGAGGGCGTTGCGGATGAATGGTTTGTGGCGGCACGGTTGAAACTTGAACACGGTGATTCGGAGAAGGCGCAGCAGCAAATTCGGCAACTGCTGGCACAGCGCGGCGAATCCCAGCCGGTGCAGCAGAACAGTTGCGGTTCGGTATTTCGTAATCCGCCGGGAGATCATGCGGCGCGGCTGATCGAGGCGGCCGGACTGAAAGGCAAGACGCTGGGCGGAGCACAGGTATCCGAAAAGCACGCCAACTTTATTATTAATACTGGTGCGGCGACAGCAGCAGATATAGAGACCTTGCTGAACCAGGTGCAGGGCTGTGTTGAACAGACCCACGGTGTGCGACTGGAACCCGAGGTTCGTATTGTCGGCGAACATTCCCCCGCGCGTGACGGGGCATGAAGGTGTGGTACTAACAGGATGAATGCGAGTGCAGCGAACAGCGGCCAGACATACGGCAAGGTGGCGGTGATGATGGGCGGGAGTTCAGCCGAGCGCGGGATTTCGCTGATTAGTGGCGCAGCTGTGCTGCGGGCGTTACAGACTGCGGGTGTCGATGCGCAGTCTGTCGAATACGGCACCGGCCGGGGCGGGTGCGCCCGGCGTGGGCG
>DAOVVG010000009.1 GCA_030632175.1 Gammaproteobacteria bacterium | reverse complement strand
GGTTATCAGCGAGCAAACTGACATCGAGCCTGCCAACAGGATCCTCCGGGGTCAGATCCGGCCTGATCGCCAGGCGATACCATTGCCCGGCAAGATACAGCCCAAAGGTGCCGGGAGCTTCCGGTTGTACGGCGGCTGCGGCAGGACTAACGCTGAAACTTTCACTAATACGGGCCAGCAAGGTCTCCGGCATCATGCCGGCAAGATCCCTGACTGTCCGGTTGTAGTCAAGAATCTGCATCTGGCGATGCGGAAACACAACCGCCAGAAAGCCATCCGTCCCGGCATCACCCCGGCGACTGGCAGCTACCCTGGATGCCGCCGCAGAGCGATGATGGCCATCAGCAATGTAAAGCGCATCCATGGCATCAAATGCAGTCGTTATCTGTTCAATCAGGGCATCATCACGAACCACCCAGAGCAAATGGCGAATACCGCCATCAGCCACCAGATCAACATCCGCAACACCTTCTGCGGCCGACATCAGCATGGCGTCGACCTGTTGCTGCGACTTATAGGCCAGCAACACAGGGCCGGTTTGCGCGTTCAGGGCCTCGATCTGGCGAACCCGGTCGTCTTCCTTGTCCGGGCGGGTAAACTCATGCTTGCGAATCCGGTTACTGTCATAGGCAGCGACAGATGCAGCAGCCACCAGGCCGGTCTGACTGTGCTTCCCCATAATCATACGATAGATGTAGTAACAGGGGACATCATCACGCACCAGTACGCCCTGCCCCAGCATCTCTTGCAGGTTAGTGGCTGCCCGGGCATACACCTCGGCCGCATGTGGGTCAGTGGTTTCCGGGAGGTCAATCTCGGGCTTGGAGATATGCAGAAAACTCCAGGGACGTCCGGATACCCGCACCCGGGCCTCGGCACTGCTGAGAACATCATACGGCGGGGCGATTACATCGATGGCCCGCTCTGCAACGGGGCGCAAGGCGGCAAAGGGTCGTATCAACGTCATGGTCTTTCCACAGGCTGCGTGAGAAACATCGGGCGCTTATTGTACACAGTCAGACGCAACGCTGCGATCTGTGAAAATGGCGGCAACACCCTGTGAACCAGCCTGCACCTGACAACCGGGATACAACTATATCCGGAAAATCCCCAGGCATCATCCAGCAAGAACGATCGATGGTTGTTATTACAAACGCGACCATCGGAACAAGACTGCTCACACGTGTAACAAGGATTTGGGAGAAAATTTCTGAAAAAGCCCAAGGCACCCCGCTGGCATACAAGTTGTCCTTCTTTATTACATTACTGGTTGTCAGCTGCATGTTGTTGCTTGGCAGCATTATCGTGCAGCAACAAGCTGGACAGCTCCGTAGCCAGCTCAGCGAACAGGGACAAACCCTGGTACAGCTGATGGCACAGTCAACAAGGGAGCCACTGCTTGCCGGTGATAAACTTGCGCTGGATGCAACCACCAGCAGTTTCTCGAACAACGGCAGCGTGTTGGGTACAGCCATCATTTCACTGGATGGCAACATCATCAGCAAGGCTGGCGTACTGCATAAAGAAAACAACCCGCTGACACACAAGTTTATTAGCGAGACCATCAGCGAGTCCGGCACTTCCACCACCTGGAAATGGCAACCGTTAACAGGGCTGCGCAGACAGACTGTGATGTCATTCATCGAGCCAGTCACATACCAGAATGTTATCGCCGGGTATGCAATGGTTTCCTTCAGCGAGTCAGGCCTGGAACATTCGACCCGCCAGGCGGTACAGGCAATATCCGGCGCCACACTGCTGATCATTGCCCTCAGTATCGGCATGGCCTTTATCCTTGGCCGGCGCATCACACAGCCGATAGACAAGCTGGTCGAAGCCAGTCGTGCCATTGGCAACGGGGAATACACATTCAGATTCAAGGAACGCCGCACAGATGAACTGGGAGTACTAATGCAAGCCTTCAATGAAATGGCCGAAGGCATGCTGGAGAAATCACTGGTCAAAAATGCCTTGTCACGTTATGTGTCGCCAGGCGTTGCCAGGCAGATCCTGTCTAATCTGGATGATGTCAGTCTCAGCGGAAAACGAATCGAGGGCAGCGTCCTGTTTGCAGACATTGCCGGTTTTACACAGCTCTCGGAACAGACCAGTCCGGAAGATCTGGTGCGCATGCTGAACCGTTATTTCACCCTGATCACCTGCGCATGCTCGGTCAATCACGGCATTGTTGACAAGTACATGGGTGACGGCGTCATGCTGGTATTCGGCGCACCGGAAGCCGATAGGGATCATGCTTTTCACGCCGTCAGTTGCGCACTGCTTATCCAGAAACTGGTTGCCAGTGAAAATCTGAAACGCGAAGAACAGGGACTGAGTCCTGTCAAATTACGCATTGGTATCAATACCGGCACCATGCTGGCAGGTAACATGGGATCATGTGATCGCATGGAATATACCGTTGTTGGCGACACGGTCAATCTTGCTTCACGCCTTTGCGGCATCACCAACGGCGAACAAATCGTTATTTCACGTGAAATGTACATGCGTGATGACGTCAAGAACCGCGTACTGGCCGGAGAGTATCAGTCGATACGGCTTAGAGGCATCAGCAAACCCGTCAATACTTACCAGGTAGAACAGCTGACAGCAGACTATCAGGAAATTATTGACCGGCAATTCGAGGAAATTTGTCTCTCCGAGACAGACAATCTCCATGAAGCATAAACTGTTACAGCTCATTCTCGTGCTACTACTGCCAGTGATGGCCGGCTGTTCCGGTATGGACACAATCCGTGTCGGGCAGGACAAACCGGAAGACCTCGACAGCCTGCTGCAACAACATGAATATGCACGCGCACGGCAATTGACCAGCAAGCATGCCTCTCTGGACACCCCCGGGATACAGGCAAGAATCAGTGGCAATGAAGCATCCTACGAACAGAGTATCTACACAGAAGCAGTTGCGCTGGAATCCGAAAACGACCTGCTGGGCGCCGTACAACTGTTGTCCACTGCACTGCAAAAGGTTCCCCACAGTAAATCGTTACGCGAGCTGCGTAACACGATCGAACCGCAACGTGTCAAACAACTGCAAACCAACGAACGCGAGCAGCTGATCGCAAGAGCCAGATATATCCTTGGCCAGCAACAACTGTTCCTCGAACAGGTAAACCTCGAATCACCCAGCCTTGGGCAGCGCTGGGAAAACAAACGCAACGTTAAAGAAGCAAAGTCACTCTCTGAAAATCTTCTGGAGTATGGACAACAGGCCATGGACAGGGAAAACATGGAGCTTGCGAAAACCTGCCTGCAACTTTCACAGTCGCTAAACGAAACACCCGAAGCTGGTGCATTACTGTCACACATTTACGCCACGGAAGATGCACATAAACAGGTAACGATAAAGGCAACCAATCTGGCCCGGAAGAAAGCCGGCATCAGGAAAGCGAAGAACAGGAAAGAGGAACAGCAGAACGACAAGAAGAAAACCGAGGTATTGCTTGCCGAGGCACAGCAGGCACTCAAAAAGGATAATTTACAGGTTGCCCGCGCGGCAGTCGTGCAAATACCCTCTTCTGCCATCACCGACAGCGAAGTGATTGCCATCCGGAATGATCTGGACCAGGCGATACATGTACGCGTGAAAAAACTGATGGCCACCGGTGATGCCCAATACCGTGCCGACAATGTACTGCTGGCGGTGAGAACATGGACCGAGGCGCTGTCACTGGCACCTGACAATCCTTACTTGCGCGACCGCGTCGAGCGCGCCAACAAGGTACTTGCCCGGCTGGAGGAATTGAAACGTCAGCAGCGCAGGCAACCCCGTGCACTCACTGTTACGGTGCAGCCGACACGGGTAAGGGCTACCAGGACTTCTCCTCAACCCTGATACTGTCTACCTTCTGGTAGCCACGTGGCAGCTTGCGACCGCGACGTCCACGCTCACCGGCAAATTCGTCGACCTCGGCAGCTTTCATGGTCTTGTGTTTCTTGCCCGCGTAAACGGTCAGCTTCTCGCCATCCTGTATGCAACGTATGGCAGCAACATATTCTTCCCGCGACTTCAGCCTTGCCGAGGGGATATTGATTATCTTGTTGCCCTTGCCACGTGTCATTTGCGGCAGCTCGGCCAGCGGTATCACCAGCATGTAACCTTCTGTTGAGACCGCGACTATCCAGTCATCCTCCAGGCTACGCACCGGTACGGGTGGCAACACACCTGCACCCCTGGGTACAGACAGGGTGGATTTACCGGCCTTGTTACGGGTGAACATATCACCGAGTTTGATAGAAAAGCCGTAACCGGAATCACTGGCAAGAAGAAATAACTGTTCAGGATCACCCGCCATGACACCGACAAATCGTGCACCGTCGGCGGGTTTCAACCGGCCACTCAGTGGCTCACCCTGCCCCCGCGCACTGGGTAGTGAATGTGTCGGCAAGGCATAGGTCTTGCCGGTTGAGTCAATAAACACGGTCAGCTGATTACTCCGACCACGCGCCGCCATTGCGAAATCGTCACCGGACTTGTAGCTCATTTCTGTCGGATCTATCTCGTGACCCTTTGCCACCCTGACCCAACCGTTTCTGGACAACACAACAGTCACTGCCTCACTTGGTATCAGCGCCGTTTCATCCAGTGCCTGTGCCGGCGCACGATCAGCCAGCTGTGAACGCCGCTCATCCCCATACTTCCTGGCGTCCTCCTGGATTTCCTTCTTGATGAGGGTCTTCATGCGCTGTTTTGATGACAGTATCTGCTTTAATCCTTCACGTTCTTTGGCAAGCTCCTTTTGCTCGCTCTTTATTTTCATCTCTTCCAGACGTGCCAGTTGCCGCAGGCGCGTATCGAGAATGTAGTCGGCCTGTTCTTCAGACAGGTCAAAACGCTTGATCAATACCGGCCTGGGCTTGTCTTCCGAGCGTACAATCCGGATGACTTCATCGAGATTCAGGAAGGCTATCAGCAAACCATCCAGCAAGTGCAGGCGGCGATTGACCTTGTCGAGACGATACTCCAGACGCAGACGAACAGTCTCCAGCCTGAACTCAAGCCATTCCTTCAAAATAACCCGCAAGTCCTTGATTCTTGGCTTTCCGTCCAGGCCAATCATGTTTAGATTGACGCGCACAGTACGCTCCAGGCCGGTACTGGCGAACAGGTGCAGCATCAATGCTTCGGCATCCACACGGTTGGAGCGTGGCACGATCACCAGACGGGTCGGGTTCTCATGATCAGATTCATCACGCAGGTCCTCGACCATGGGCAATTTTTTCGCCAGCATCTGCGTGGCAATCTGTTCCAGCACCTTGCCGCCGGAGGTCTGGTACGGCAGTGCCGTAATAATGATTTCGTCGTTTTCCTTTTCATAGCAGGCACGCATACGCACACTGCCATGCCCCGACTTGTAGGCTTCAATCAGCTCTGAACGTGGCGTAATAATCTCTGCACCGGTGGGAAAATCCGGCCCCTGAACAATCTTGCACAGTTCTTCAACGGTACTCTTCGGCTTGTCCAGCAACAGTATCGCCGCTTTCGCAACCTCGTTAAGGTTGTGAGGAGGAATATCCGTTGCCATACCGACAGCAATACCGGTAGCGCCATTCAGTAATACATTTGGCAGACGCGCAGGTAACAACACCGGTTCTTCCAGGGTACCGTCGAAGTTGGGTGCCCAGTCAACCGTGCCCTGCCCGAGCTCTGACAACAGCACTTCGGCATAGGGTGCGAGACGCGCCTCGGTATAACGCATGGCAGCAAAAGATTTCGGATCGTCGGCAGAACCCCAGTTACCCTGCCCGTCTATTAATGGATAACGACATGTAAAGGATTGCGCCAGGTGCACCATGGCTTCATAGCAGGCAGAATCGCCATGCGGATGAAACTTGCCCAGCACATCTCCTACCGTTCGCGCTGATTTCTTGTGCTTGGCGGCAGCTAGCAGACCAAGCTCCGACATCGCATAAACGATGCGTCGCTGCACCGGTTTCAACCCATCACCAATATGCGGCAACGCCCGATCCAGAATGACATACATGGAATAATCCAGGTAGGCCTTCTCGGTAAAGGTTTTCAGTGGCAGCTGTTCGATGCCTTCGTAATCAATATCGATTGTTTCCATAACAGGTTTTCCGCTAGTTACAGGTCCGGTCAGATGCAAGCTGTCTGCAATCCGGATAAAAGTATTTCTTTACGCCTCGGCCATGTCGCCCCGGGTTTCCAGCCAACTACGCCGGTCGCTGGCGCGCTTGCGCGCCAGCAGCATATCCATCACCTTGTGGGTGTCATCACCCGAATCAATGGTCAGCTGCACCAGCCGGCGGGTTTCCGGTGCGATGGTGGTCTCACGCAATTGCATCGGATTCATTTCACCCAGCCCCTTGAAGCGCTGCACCATCACTTTTCCCTTGATCTTCTCGGCCACGATGCGGTCAAGTACGCCCTGCTTCTCACCATCATCAAGGGCATAGTAAACTTCCTTGCCGGCATCAATTCGGTATAACGGTGGCATCGCCACATAGACATTGCCAGCTTCAACCAGTGAGCGGAAGTGACGCAGGAACAGCGCGCATAACAGCGTCGCAATATGCGCACCGTCAGAGTCGGCATCTGCGAGAATACATATCTTTCCGTAACGCAACTTGCGCAGATCATTCACCCCCGGCTCGACACCGATGGCAACAGAGATATCGTGGACCTCCTGTGAGGCAAGAACCTCCGTCGAGTCCACCTCCCAGGTATTCAGAATCTTGCCCCGCAACGGCATAATCGCCTGAAAGATCCGGTCTCTTGCCTGCTTGGCAGAACCACCTGCTGAATCCCCCTCTACCAGAAACAATTCACAGCGCTCGCTGTCCGTTGAGGTGCAGTCTGCAAGCTTGCCGGGCAACGCCGGGCCGGTAGTCACTTTCTTGCGCACCACTTTTTTACCGGCGCGCTGACGTGACAGCGCATTTTCAATGGCAAGCCAGGCGATCTTCTCACCCATCTCGGTATGATGGTTCAGCCATAGCCCGAAAGCATCCTTGACCACACCGGACACAAAGGCCGCACTCGCGCGCGATGACAAACGTTCTTTTGTCTGACCACTGAATTGCGGATCGACCAGCTTGACTGAAAGGATATAACTGCAACGGTCCCAGACATCTTCCGGACTGAGTTTCACACCGCGTGGCAACAGGTTGCGAAACTCGCAAAATTCGCGCACCGCCTCGGTCAGACCCATGCGCAAACCGTTGACATGCGTACCACCCTGCACAGTAGGAATCAGATTGACATAACTTTCGGCAACCGGCTCACCACCTTCCGGCAACCACACCAGCGCCCACTCGGCAGTCTCACTGCCACCTTCCATGCGCCCGACAAACGGTTCATCCGGCAGTATCGGCGTATCGCCCAGTTCACCGGCGAGATAGTCATGCAGGCCATCAGCATAACACCATTCCAGCTGCTCACCACCAGCCTCATCCTTAAAGGTTACCTGCAGTCCAGGACATAGCACTGCCTTGGCACGCAGCACGTGTTTCAGCCGCGGTAACGAATACTTGGCCGAATCAAAATATTTCGGGTTCGGCCAGAAACGCAGCGTAGTACCGGTATTCTGCTTGCCGACCTTGCCGACTTCTTCCAGCGACGATGCTTTCTCACCATCGGAGAAAGCCATATTGTATTCCTTGCCACCCCGTCGCACCCACACCTCAAGATGCTTTGACAGCGCATTCACCACCGATACACCAACACCGTGAAGACCACCTGAAAACTGGTAGTTTTTGGCTGAAAACTTGCCGCCTGCATGTAACCGTGTCAGCACCACCTCGACACCTGGCACGCCTTCCTCCGGATGCATATCAACCGGCATACCACGACCGTTGTCGCGAACTTCCAGCGAACCATCCTTGTATACCTTTACATCCATACGTGTTGCATGGCCGGCTATCGCCTCGTCAACGCTGTTATCTATCACTTCCTGGGCAAGATGGTTGGGGCGTGCCGTGTCCGTGTACATCCCCGGGCGCTTGCGTACCGGATCCAGACCACTCAGCACTTCAATGGCAGTTGCGTCGTATACAGTACTCATGAAAACAGTTTACTCATGTACATTTCAGAATAGGGTTCCTTACATTTGTTCGTTCCAGTCCTGCTGGAACCGGTCAAGTATCTGCTCAGCCGACTGATTAAGCCGGGTCGGGTCACAGATGTATTTTTTATAGAAGATCATTCGATAACGGTTTGCGCCCTTGCCACGCAGTGTTTTCCAGGGAGAGTCAGGAATCGGATGCCACCTGTCATCGACACCATAGGCATAACGGCGGAACATTTTCTCGCCACAATGCAGACCTTCATTGAATACATTCCAGATACCCGTCGATGACACCAGGACCACGGTATAGCGCACCACGCCATCATCTCGCTTGATGAGTGAAGGTTTATCGATGTAGACCGTATATTGCAAGCCCTCGGTGCCTGCATCCACCTCCAGCAGGTTGCCCTTCTCAGGATAGGGTGGCAACTCGCCCTGCTGCTCATGCCAGACTTCTTCTTCGTCACTATGCTGCAGCGTCCAACCGAGAGGCTCATCCTCAACTGCTGACACGGGTACCGGCGTTGCCAACATCAGCCACAAGGCCTTTGCAAAGAGTCCGCCGACATGATTTTCAGGGTGTTTAACTGCTTTCATTGGGTGCGCAGTTTAGCGCGCCGCTCGTGGCAATGCGACCCGCGGGAACACAGAGCGGGAGACAGAAAAAACAGACAGGTCACAGCCGTCACGAAAAAGAACGGCCATTCCTTCCTTTTGTGCTTAACAGACAGAATAAAGTCGGTGATTTCGCTATAAATCAGTCAAGGTCGGCAAGCAGGGCTTCCCGTACTTCAGCGGCAACCGGCTCAAGATCAAACGCATAATGCTGGTGATCAATACCGATGCCCAGCTCAGCACCCTGCCCCAGATCGAGAGCCATCTTTTCAGTCAATTCAAAGCGCAGGAAATGTACAGCCGAGGTTTTGTCCTCCGTATCCCGCTGCATGTCCTCGTCGGCAATCGCAAACACCTGCTCATTTCCGTCAACCCTTACCCAGACCCGGTCTTCGATACCCATCAGCCGCGACAGCAACTCGCGTCGCTTTTGCACGTCCGGCTCTTCAATCATGAAGGTCGCCTTCCAGTTACCGCCATCCGGTATCAACGGATTGTAGGCACTCAGTTCTTCCTCAATACCGCTGGCCTCGAAAATCCGTTCGACCCGCAGCATTTCCTGTATCTGGTACTGCATTGTCAGCCGGTCTTCGAAATACAGGGTCGCCACAGGGCCGACATGAACCTTGCGGTGCTTCTTGTGTGCCAGTACCCGGGCTCGGAAATCAGCGCGTTTCTCAGCGTATTGCTCGAGGCTGTAGAGATCATCGCGTGTGAGTTTTTGCATAATTTTCCTGCTCGTTATGGTAATCGCAATTCGGAAATGGCAGCTGCCATCACAGCCCGTATGCCATCCGTAACAGGGCCAATGGATGCTCCGGCGCCTTGCCATTATCGAGACCATTTTCGATCTGGTGACCAGCCATGGGGCAATCACTGCTGTAGTGGCTGGCATCTGCACGGATCACATTATTCACGACCGGACGACAGATTTTCATCGAGGTTTCATGAAACTCGCTTTTAACAGCATAAACTCCATCATGGCCCGTACAGCGCTCAATGGGCTCGACCGTGGTTTCCGGCACCAGCTGTAACAGGTCGCGGGTCTTCATACCGATATTCTGCACGCGCAGGTGACAGGCAACATGGTAGGACACAGAGCCCAGCGATTGCTTGAAGTCCGTTTTCAGATGCCCGTGTTTATGACGCAGCATCAGGTATTCAAACGGGTCATAAATTGCATCACGGACCTTTGCCACATCTGCATCATCTGGAAACATCAACGGTAATTCCTGCTTGAACATCAATACACAGGATGGTACCGGGGCCACAATGTCCCAGCCGGCATCGACCAGTTTCACCAGCTCGGGAATATTCGCATCACGTGCTGCCTTAACTGCATCCAGGTCGCCCAGTTCCAGTTTCGGCATGCCACAACACTGTTCTCTGCGAGCCAGCGTGAATGGAATATCATTGTGCTGAAAGACGGCTGCCAGATCTTCGCCAATCCCCGGCTCATTGTAGTTGCAGTAGCAAGTCGCAAACAGCGCTACCTTGCCGCGGGTTGGACCGGCAGCAACCACCGTGCCAGCCACCTCCTGAACCTTGCCGAGGCGCTTGCGCAATGTCCTTGAATGGTACTCCGGCAGAATGGCATCTGGGTGTACACCCAGCACCTTGTCCAGTACTTTGCGGCCTGCCGCGGTTTTGTTGGTGGCGTTAACCACCTGCGCCACAATCGGGATACCAGCCAGCTTGCCGACGGTATCGGTCGCTGTCAGGATACGGTCACGGGTCTTCACATCGCCCTTGCTGAACTTCACGGCTTTGGCACGCAACATCAGGTGTGGAAAGTCGACATTCCACTCATGTGGAGGCACGTAAGGACACTTGGTCATGTAGCACATGTCGCACAGATAGCAGTGATCAACCACCTCCCAGTAAGCCTCACGTGGCACGGTATCCAGCTCCATGGATTCCGACTCATCAATGGCATCAAACAGCGTGGGGAAGGAATTACACAGGTTGAAACATCGCCGACAACCATGGCAGATGTCATACACCCGCTCAAGCTCCTTGAACAGACTCTCCTCGTCATAGAAAAACGGGGCGGTCCAGTCAAGCGGATGGCGTGTTGGTGCTTCCAGGCTTCCTTCCTTTGTACCTTCAGTCGTTGATGCCATACATACTATCCATAGATTCGAAACACCTGAATAAAAAAGGGCCGGATAAACCGGCCCTCCAGTTACTGACCACTGTGAACGTTGCCGCTCCTAGTCGTCCAGTGCGTTGAGTGCTTTCTGGAAGCGGTTGGCATGAGAACGCTCGGCCTTGGCCAGCGTTTCAAACCAGTCTGCAATTTCATCAAAACTTTCATCGCGTGCAGCCTTGGCCATGCCGGGATACATATCGGTATACTCGTGTGTCTCTCCGGCAATTGCCGAGGCCAGATTGTCTGATGTTGGCCCGATGGGTAAACCGGTAGCCGGGTCACCGACCTGCTCCAGATATTCAAGGTGTCCGTGCGCATGACCGGTTTCACCTTCTGCCGTGGAACGAAAAACGGCGGCAACATCATTGTAGCCTTCAACATCAGCCTTGGCGGCGAAATACAGATAACGGCGGTTTGCCTGTGACTCACCGGCAAACGCATCTTTAAGATTTTGCTCAGTTGAGCTGCCTTTCAAATCCATAATCTTTTCCTCGTAAGATCGTTATTGATAAAGACCCCCTGGTCCCTATCCATATAGACACTTAGACCTTGTCTAATTGATGTACTCTAGTCCGGCCCTCTGGAGCCGTCAACCCCCGGAATCGTGAGCCTTCATTGACCATGATCGTCAGGGTGGGGTAACGTATGACGAATTACTCAAAGATTCAAGCCATGGCGAAAAAATTACCCGAAAATCCCGATTTCGAGAAATCCCTGAAGGAACTCGAGAGCCTTGTCGATAAAATGGAACAGGGAGACCTGAGCCTGGAAGACTCTCTCAGCCACTTCGAACGCGGCGTGCAACTGTCACGCGCCTGCCAACAGGCCCTGAAGTCAGCAGAGCAAAAAGTTGCCATCCTGACGAATAAAGACGGTCAGGAAAATACCACCCCGTTCGACAGTGAAAGCGCCTGACGCTGCACTCGGCGCGTTCATGGCAGAATGCCACGAACGCCTCGAGCACTCATTTGATACCTGGCTGCCTGCTGCCGCCACACACCCTGCAACACTGCATGAGGCCATGCGTTATACCGTCATGGATGGCGGTAAACGTATCCGCCCGACTCTGGTTTATGCCGGTGGGCAGGCTGCCGGAGCGACTCCGCAATTCCTGGACAGGGCGGCATGCGCCATTGAACTGATCCACGCCTATTCCCTCATCCATGACGACTTGCCGGCCATGGATGACGACGATCTGCGACGTGGCAAACCCAGCTGCCATCGTGCCTTTGGTGAGGCAACGGCAATTCTCGCAGGTGACGCGCTGCAGTCCCTCGCCTTTCAGGTACTGGCCGGTGATACAGAAAGTACCGTCAGTGAAGCCACCCGATTACGCATGATCAAAACGCTGGCGCTTGCTGCCGGCTCACGCGGTATGGCTGGCGGTCAGGCCATTGATCTGGCTGCGACCGGGCAACAACTGAATATTGCCGAACTGGAAGACATGCATATCCACAAAACCGGTGCACTGATTCGTGCCAGCGTGGTACTCGGCGCACTCTGCGGCAGTGGACCTGTGCAAGCCGATATCGAAAAACTCGATCACTATGCCAAGTGCATCGGGCTCGCCTTCCAGATCAGGGATGACATCCTGGACGTCGAGGGCGAAACGGCCACCCTCGGTAAAAACACCGGCATGGACCAGCGCCTCGACAAATCAACCTATCCATCCGTGATTGGCCTGGATGCAGCCCGGCAGCGTGCGACCGAACTGCATTCCGAGGCGATGAACAGCCTGGCCGGCTTCGATGCAAGTGCCGACCCTTTACGCTGGATATCTGCGTATATCGTTGAAAGAGAAAGATAATATAGATAACTCTCCGGTCGGGAAATTGCACATCAAGTAACGCTCAGGTAATATCCTGACTAAATCACTCAGGATTCAGAAGCCACCAGTCAAGCCATCCGCCAGCGAGAGGATACCTCTTTGGGCAGGTAGGCAAGTTTTACCCGGCTCGGTAGGCTCTCAGTACCTGCTATCTTCGGGTACCAGGTTCCAGTAACTATCCGGACACTCACAGATGAAACCCACCGAAGTGGCACATAACAGTCAGAGCACTATTGCTGACGTGCAAAACAGCGCCGATACCCGACGGATACCCATCAACAAGGTTGGCATCAAGGACATCCGCCACCCGGTGCGGGTACGCGACCGGTCGGTCGGCGAGCAGCACACTATCGCCAGCTTCAACATGTACGTCAATCTGCCGCACAATTTCAAAGGCACGCACATGTCACGCTTCGTGGAGATCCTCAACACTCACGAACGTGAAATTACGGTTGAGTCATTCAAGGAAATGCTGAAAGAAATGACCGAACGCCTGGAAGCGGATTCCGGTCACATCGAAATGCAGTTTCATTACTTCGTGAACAAAAAGGCACCGGTATCGGGCGTTGAAAGCCTGCTGGACTATGATGTCACCCTCGTGGGTGAGATCACCAAAGGCGAACCGAAGATGAATGTAAAGGTCGTGGTGCCGGTCACCAGCCTGTGTCCCTGCTCCAAGAAAATTTCTGACTACGGCGCGCACAACCAGCGATCACATGTCACTGTCAGCGCCGAAACAAACGGCTTTGTCTGGATAGAAGACCTGATTGACCTGGTTGAGAAAGAAGCTTCCTGTGAACTTTACGGATTGTTAAAACGCCCGGACGAAAAGTACGTCACCCAGAAGGCCTACGACAACCCCAAGTTTGTGGAAGACATGGTACGCGATGTTGCCACACGTCTTAATGAAGACCAGCGCATCACCTCATACGTTGTCGAATCCGAGAACTTCGAATCCATTCACAATCACTCTGCCTACGCCCTGATCGAGCACACCAAGGAAGAAGATTAATCACCCAATCGCGGACACGGTCCGCTCCTGCGAAAATCTAAACACCTGCAGGAGCGGACCATGTCCGTGATCATCTTTATATATTCAGCAACTAATACTTCTTCCGTAACGTCATCAAGCGACCGTCATTGTCGATCTCAAGCCGCCCCAGATAGGACATCCCCAACAGGGCTGTTTCCGGATGCACCCCCTCCAGCACTACCGCTTCTACATTGCGCAGTTCAAGGTCGCCCACCTTCACAGTATCCAGCATAACCGTCCAGGCATGTACGACACCGGACGCCGTGGTAACGCCTGACTGCCTTCCGACAACACGAAAATCAATACCAAGACGTCGTGCCTGTTTGGCATTCATGGCAACCGCGGTGGCACCGGTATCGACCAGAAAAGAGACCGGCAACCCGTTAATACTGCCGACTGTGGTATACATGCCGGTGGTATCACGCCAGACCTGCACTTCATTAATCTCCGGCGCACGCTTGCGCGCACTCACCCGGCCATCCAGACGTGCTGTGACTTGCTGACCATCGATCAGCAATACCGCTTCCTCACTGGTTGCCGCAATCAGCTTGACCCCCTCAGGGCTGGTCTGTCCCTGTTTAAGCAGGCGCTGCTTGCCGTCGATTAACAGCACTGCACGGCCACTGAACAAACCGGCCACGCGCACATCTGCCGCCTGGCTGCAGATTGCTGCGGCACACAGGCAGAGCGCTAGAACAACAGCAGTATTTCTGGATAATGGCATCATTACATCCTGCAGGATAATGAAAACCGATTATGAGACCTCTGACGATATTTCGCCACATTGCCTGCGAAGGCCCCGGTTATCTCGCCGACGTCCTCGAACGCCATGCAGTCCCGTGGCGACTGGTCAGAGTAGATGAAGGAGAAGGGATACCGGATACACTCGACGACAGCTCCGGACTGGTCTTCATGGGTGGCCCCATGAGCGTCAACGATCCCCTGCCGTGGATTGAGCAGGAAATGAGACTGATTCGCATGGCACAGGCTGCGAATTTTCCGGTACTGGGACACTGCCTCGGCGGCCAGCTGATCTCAAAGGCACTGGGCGGAACCATCAGCGCCAATCCCGTCAGGGAAATCGGCTGGCACAGTGTCCGTAAATGCGACACACCGGCAGCGGCCAGCTGGCTGGCCGGTCTGCCGGACGAAACCATCCTGTTTCACTGGCATGGTGAAACCTTTTCATTACCGGAAGATGCCGAACTGATACTCGAGAATGACAACTGTACGCACCAGGCCTTTGCCCTTGGCAACACCCTGGCATTGCAATGTCATGTCGAGATGCTCACCCCCATGGTCAGCGAATGGGCCACACTGTACGCCCATGAGCTGGAAGAAACCGGTTCAACAGTGCAGTCGGCAGCACAGATGACCGCGGATTTACCTGCCCGGATTGACGCTGCACAGCAGTTTGCAGATCAGCTCTACCGTCGCTGGCTGACACCTCTGCTCTAGATCTCAAACTTTAGATGCATCTATTTTTGCAGGAGCGCACCTCGTGCGCGATCACTGCCGAATAAACACCATCGCGCACGAGGTGCGCTCCTACAAGTAAATGACCATTACTTGTAATACGGCTGCAGCCGCGACCCCCGCCAGCAAATCATCAACCATAATGCCGAAACCACCCCCGACCCTTCTGTCAAACCACCTGATCGGCCAGGGTTTCAAAACATCAAAGAAACGAAACAGCACAAAACCGGCAAGCACCCACATCCAGCCGGGTGGTGCGAACGCCATGGTCACCAGATAGCCCACAATCTCGTCCCAGACGATTCCGGGATGATCATGCACACCGAGCCGTCTTGCAGTATGCGCACAAATCGGGACACCCACCAGAAACAGCACCACCACCAGCGGCAGGTAGACCTGCCATGTCAGCGACTGCAGGACAAGATACAGCGGAATGGCCGCGACGGTACCGGCCGTTCCCGGCGCGCGTGGCACCAGTCCACTGCCAAAGCCAAGTGCCAGAAAATCCAGCGGATGCCGCAACAGCTGCGGCGCGATCCTTTCAGCCATGTGGTAACACTCCAAAATGCTCATAACCCCGGGCATTCAATGCGTAGCCTTCCCCGTCAGCCGTGTAACATCGAATACCGGCCTGCTTCTCAACGGTGCCGATGCGCGTACAGCTACAGGAGAAATGCGCCTGCGCTACTGCCAGTTGCTGCAGCAACTCCGCGGGCACGGTAAAACATAATTCGTAATCATCACCGGCCGACAGTGGCAGCTCGCGGAACTGCGCCCCGTGCCGCTGTACTGCTTCAGTAAAGGCAACACTTCTCGGCAAATCGTCGACAAACACGGTTGCACCCAGCCGACCTTTTTCCAGCAAATGACCGAGGTCGGCAAGCAGCCCGTCAGATATATCAATCGCTGCACTGGCAATGCCACGCAAGGCCTGCCCCGCTGCCAGACGCGGCTCCGGGAAGTCCAGCCGCTGTTGTAACTCCCTCCCGGCATCGCCCCGCAGCTGCAAGGCAAGCCCGGCATCACCCAGGGTGCCGGTTACAAAAATGTGGTCCCCGGGTTGTGCACCCTGACGCCGCAATGCCGTACCTTGCGGAACAAAACCGTGTGCCTGTACGGTGATGGATAACGGACCTTGCGTGGTATCACCACCGACAAGCTGTACCTTGTAGTAATCGGCGAGCTTGAAGAATGCCTGTGAAAAACCGGCCAGCCAGTCCGCATCAGGTTCAGGCAGGGTGATGGCCAGGGTTACCCATGCCGGTTCTGCGCCCATCGCGGCCAGATCGCTGAGATTGACCGCCAGCGCCTTGTGTCCAATAGCCGCTGCCGGGGTTCCCGTGGGAAAGTGCACACCGTCGACCAGCGTATCCATGCAGACGACCAGTTCCATCCCGGCAGGCACCTGTAACAATGCCGCATCGTCTCCAATGCCGGTAATGACATCCCTGCGATTTGATATTTGCCGCATGAAATAACGACGAATGATGTCAAACTCTGTGTCTGACATGTGCGACTCAGCGGCCGGCTGCTTGCTTACCCGCCTTTTTGCATTCAGCGGCGCGCAGCTTCTTTGCTGCCTTGTCGAGCACGCCGTTGACAAACGCATGACCCTGCTCCGCTCCGAATTTTTTGGTCAACTGTACCGCTTCATTAATCGTCACCCGGTACGGGATGTCGAGCCGATAGAGCAATTCGTAGGTTGCCAGTCGTAATACCGCCCGCTCGACCGGATCCAGCTGTTCGGCCGGACGGTCAATATACTCAGCGATGTTTTCATCAATGATATCAATCATTTTTGGCGCTTCGCTCAGCAACTCGATAAAGTATTTTGTGTCAGCTTTGGAGAAGTCCTCGTTCTCCAGAAACTGCCGCCGGATCAGCGGCAAATCAGTACCTGACAGCTCCCACTGGTACAGCGCCTGCATGGCATAACGTCGTGCCCGGGCGCGCTCATGTGCAGAAAAGGTCATCGGGACGCCCGCTCAGCCTTCAAGCCCGCGCAACAGATTGACCATTTCAATGGCCGACATGGCGGCCTCGGCGCCCTTGTTGCCTGCCTTGGTGCCGGCACGCTCAATGGCCTGCTCGATGGTATCGACCGTCAACACGCCAAAGGCAATCGGAACATCGTATTTCAATGAAACGGACGAAAGTCCCTTGGTACATTCGCCGGCCACGTATTCAAAATGAGGCGTGCCACCGCGAATCACCGCACCGAGTGCAATGATCGCATCATAGCGCTTGCTCGCTGCCAGCCGCTGCGCGGCAATCGGCATTTCATAAGCTCCCGGTACCCGGATGATCTGCAGATCACGCTCATCAGCACCGTGACGCTTCAGGGTGTCCACGGCACCCTCCAGCAAACTCTCCACCACAAAACTGTTGAACCGGGAAACCAGCAGCGCAATACGTGCGTCACGCACCACCAGGTCACCTTCTGTTGTCGTTATGTCGCTCATCTGCTCGTACCTTGATAATCAAAAAATAAAATATACTTCACGAAACGTACTCGACCACTTCGAGCCCGAAGCCGGCAATGCCATGCACAATCATGGGAGCACTCAGCACGCGCATTTTCTGCACCCCCAGATCAGCAATAATCTGCGCGCCAATACCATAGGTGCGCAACTCAACTGGTTTACCGGGAACCGTCTTCTTCCAGGTCTCCTCCGGTATATGATACGCCTTAATCTGTTCAACCAGCGCATCAGCCGATTCTTCCGGTCGTAAAATCACCACCACGCCCACGCCTTCCTCAGCAACCCGCTGCATTGCCTGTCGCAGTGGCCAGTGTTCACCTTCCAGCTTTATGTCCACCAGGTCACTGAGTATATTTTGTACCTGCACACGCACCAGTACCGGCTCTTCAGCTTTAATCTCGCCCATGACCAGCGCCAGATGCGTGGCTCCGTCAATGGAATCATGGTAGGCATACAGCCTGAAAGTGCCATGCTCGGTAGCCAGATCGCTTTCAGCCACACGCTCCACAGTCTTCTCATTTTCGATACGATACCGGATCAGATCTTCAATGGTACCCATCTTGAGACCATGCTCTTTGGCATACACCTCCAGATCCGGTTTACGCGCCATACTGCCATCCTCTTTGAGGATCTCGACAATCACGGCGGCCGGCTCCAGCCCCGCAAGACGGGCCAGATCACACCCTGCCTCGGTATGCCCGGCACGCGTCAGCACACCACCCGGCTGTGCCATCAACGGAAAAATATGTCCCGGCTGCACGATATCTGCCGGGGTGGCGTCCGGGGCAACGGCCGCCAGCACAGTCTGCGCCCGATCCTGTGCCGAGATGCCGGTGGTCACACCCTGCGCCGCTTCGATTGAAAGCGTAAAGTTGGTCGAGTGCAGAGTCTGGTTACTACCCTGCACCATCAGCGGCAAGGCCAGCTGTTCGCAGCGGCTACGCGTCAGCGTCAGGCAAATCAGTCCGCGACCATGACTCGCCATATAATTGATATCTTCCGGACGCGCATGACTGGCCGCCATCACCAGGTCGCCCTCGTTCTCGCGGTCCTCATCATCCATCAGGATTACCATGCGACCGGCACGGATATCCTCGATAATTTCTTCAGTACTGTTTAACGACATAATGACTGCCTGTTCCAAACGGCCTGACCAATGTCAGGGCTGCATTATCCATGATTGCCGTACCGTCTTCACTGTATGAATCCGGCTGACCCTGTTTACTTGCTATCTGCAGAAAATCCGCAGGCCTCCAGCAGCTCACGGGTGATCTGCCCGCCGCGTCCCGGCTGTGCGGCTGCATCACCCTGCAGCAGCCGTTCCAGGTAACGGGCAACAAGATCCACTTCCAGGTTTACCTGCTGCCCGGCCTGATAGTCACGTAACGTGGTTTCAGCCAGGGTATGCGGCACTATATTCAGTTCAAACACCGCGCCGTCGACCGCGTTTACAGTCAGACTGACGCCATCCACGCAAACAGATCCCTTGGTCGCGATATAGCGTGCCAGTTCATCCGGTGCCTGCACTGAAAATTGCACAGAACGGCTGTCCTCGCGGCGCGCAGTGACGGTACCAAACCCGTCAACGTGACCGCTCACCAGATGCCCGCCCAGACGCGTTTCCAGCGTCAGCGCCTTTTCCAGGTT
Source organism: Gammaproteobacteria bacterium (assembly GCA_030632175.1). GTDB lineage: Bacteria > Pseudomonadota > Gammaproteobacteria > UBA9214 > UBA9214 > UBA9214. The sequence continues at coordinate 5,494 of DAOVVG010000009.1, read as the reverse complement.
AACCGCATCATTTACGGCCAGCCTGCCGATAATGGTGCGTTTCAGCGTTTCACCGGACACATCGGCATGAAAGCCGTGCGCGGTCTTTTCGATCACCGTCAGGCACACACCACTGACCGCAATACTGTCGCCGAGGTTGACGTCAGCCATCGGCAGGCTGCCGCAATGCAGACCCAGCCGCAGATCACCACCGCGCTGCTGCAGCGAAGCGATGTTACCGACAGCCTGTATGATTCCGGTAAACATATATACCTGTAACTGCTCTCTCAAATTTTGTAGGAGCGGACCCCGTCCGCGATCGCGGTGCTAAATCAAACCATCGCGGACAAGGTCCGCTCCTACAGGTTATCTATTTCTCTATCTTTGCAGTAATTCGCCAGTCATCGCCGACAGCACGTACATCAGTGATCGACAACTTGATGCGTTGTGACATCTGCTCCAGTCCGGGCAATGCAAACAGTCCATGGGCAGCATTTCCCATCAGGTGTGGCGCCATATAAATCACCAGCTCATCCAGCAGCCCCGCCTGCAGCAAGGCACCGCACAAGGTCGCACCCGCTTCCAGATGCACTTCATTGATCTGCAGCGTCCCCAGATATTGCAGCACAGCCGGCAAGTCCAGTTGTCCATCCTGCGTCGGCAGAGTCACAATGCGGATGCCGGTGCGCGTCAAGCGCGCTTCGTTATCGGCATCCACAGCACCGGTCACAATCAATGTCTCACCCGGCAGGTCCAGCAGTTTCGCATCCGGCGGTGTGCGCAAGCGGCTGTCCAGAATAACGCGCAGGGGCTGACGGTAACTTTCATCCATGCCATCAATGCGCACGTTCAATGACGGATCATCCGCCAGCAGCGTTCCAATGCCGGTCATGATTGCATCGCTGCGCGCGCGTAACTGTTGCACATCAGCGCGTGCCGCGGCAGCGGTAATCCACCGGCTTTCACCACTGGCCATGGCAGTACGTCCGTCAACGCTCATCGCCAGTTTGCAGCGTACCCATGGGCGGCCCTGTCGCATACGCAGGACAAATCCGGCATTCAACTGTTCCGCGGCATCTGCCAGCACACCGGCCGTCGCGTCGATACCGGCAGACTGCAACGCAGCCAGCCCCTGGCCGGCCACCTGTGAATTCGGATCTTCCATGGCGGCGACCACACGCGTCACCCCGGCTGCAATCAACGCATCCGTACAGGGCGGCGTGCGCCCCTGGTGACAACAGGGCTCCAGCGTGACATACGCCGTGGCACCGGCAGCCTGCGAACCTGCCTGTTGCAGTGCATTGATCTCGGCATGCGGCAGCCCGGCACGTTCATGCCAGCCCTCACCAACAACCACACCATCCCTGACCAGCACACAACCGACCCGCGGATTCGGCGCCGTCGTCAGCAGCCCGCGTTCTGCCAGGCGCAGGGCGCGAGCCATATATGAAGCGTCATCCCCGGAAAACATCGTCAGACAAAAACCTCAGGCTGGAAAGCTGCGAACAGTGATCATCCATTCACGCGGACGATCAGTCATCCGGCAGCAATGGAATCTGGTCCTTCTTCTCTTCCGCCGTCGGTTCCTTCTCCAACCGCTCAATCTCCTCACGGAAGGCATTCACATCTTCGAAGCTGCGGTACACCGAGGCAAACCGGACAAACGCCACCTGATCGAGCTGGCGTAACTCATTCACGACCCACTCACCCACCTGCCGCGAAGGAATTTCGCGCTCGCCACTGGCACGCAAGCGGTGCTGCAAACGACTGATCGCTGCATCCACACGCTCGGATTCGACCGGACGTTTTTCCAGCGCGCGCATAATCCCGGTGATGAGCTTGTCGTCATCAAACGGTTCCCGTGCACCGTTACTTTTAATGATGCGTGGCATCACCAGCTCAGGTGATTCAAAGGTGGTAAAACGTTCACCGCAGTCCAGACATTCGCGCCGCCGACGCACTTGCGCACCTTCACTGGCGAGACGCGAGTCGATCACCTTGGTTTCCTGTTTTCCGCAAAAGGGACAGTACATATCTCGCTATCCGTACCGAATCAGTCAGCGGCGTACACAGGGAAACGCTGACACAGTTCCAGCACCTTGCTGCGCACCGCTGAAATCGTATCCTGATTTTCCACGTCATCCATCACATCGCACATCCAGCCGGCGAGGTCACGTGCCTCCTGCTCACCGCAACCACGCGTCGTCATGGCCGGGGTCCCCACACGTATACCGCTGGTTACAAAAGGTGACTGTGGATCATTCGGAACCGCATTCTTGTTCACGGTAATATTGGCGGCGTCCAGCGCGGCATCCGCCTGCTTGCCGGTAATCCCCTTGTCGATCAGATCGACCAGGAACAAATGATCATCAGTCCTGCCGGAAACAATTTTGTAACCACGCGACAGCATCACTTCGACCATGGCACGCGCATTCTTCAACACCTGCTGCTGATACTCCTTGAAGGCCGGCTCCATGGCTTCTTTCAGGGCAACTGCCTTGGCCGCAATCACATGCATCAGCGGGCCGCCCTGGATACCCGGAAAGATCATCGAGTTGAGTTTCTTTTCTATCACCTCATTGGCACGCGCCATAATCAAACCGCCGCGCGGACCGCGCAGCGTCTTGTGCGTCGTGGTCGTGGTGACATCGGCAATATTTACCGGGCTCGGATAAATGCCGGTGGCAACCAGTCCGGCAACATGCGCCATATCAACCAGCAGGTAAGCACCTATGCTGTCTGCAATATCACGAAAACGCTGCCAGTCAACATGCAGGGAATAGGCAGAAAAACCGGCCACCACCATCTTTGGCTGATGCTCCTTTGCAAGCGCCTCGACCTGGTCGTAATCAATGGCACCCGTCTCAAGGTCCAGCCCGTACTGCACGGCATTGAACACCTTGCCGGAAAAGTTGACCTTTGAACCGTGTGTCAGATGCCCGCCGGCATCCAGACTCATGCCGAGAATGGTATCCCCCGGTTGCAGCAGCGCCAGATACACGGCCGCATTCGCCTGTGAACCGGAATGCGGTTGCACGTTGGCATAGTCGGCATTGAACAATGCCTTGGTGCGATCAATGGCCAGTTGCTCGGCAATATCCACATATTCACAACCACCGTAGTAGCGCTTTCCCGGGTAGCCTTCAGCATACTTGTTGGTCAGCACCGAGCCCTGCGCTTCCAGCACCCGCGGGCTAACGTAATTTTCCGACGCGATCAGTTCTACGTGATCTTCCTGACGTTGACGTTCTCCCAGCAGCGCAGCCTGGAGTTCATCGTCATAGCCTTCAATGCGCATGTCTTTATCAAACATTTCGGATAACCTTATGATGTGAGGTAGAAATATGCTGATTTTTCAACAGCGCAGATAATAGCCGATATGTCAGGGCCATGCGAATAGATTACGCCCGGGCGGCGCGCTAATGGCCGCAAAACAGGGGTTATGCCGGCTCCAGCAGCGCCTCAACGACAGCTGTCCACGCCTGTGCCAGATTATCGCGGTTGTAGCCGCCCCCACCCATGGCCAGCAAGCGGCCCTGACAATGTTTTTCAGCCAGGCACTTCAGACGTTGCGCCGCATGCCGGTGTGCCGCCGGGGTATAGCGCAGGTGGGTAATCGGATCCCCGGCAATACTGTCCGCACCACACTGGAACAAAATGAATTCCGGGCAGTAGCCGTCAATAAAATCTTCCAGCCGCTGCCACGCAGGATAGAACTGTTCGTCACCGGACCCGGGTGGCATCGGGATATTCAGCTTGGTAGCGCGCGCATTACCCGTACCGGTTTCCTCTTCCCGACCGGTTCCCGGGTAAAGAAAGCGGCCATCTTCATGCATGTCGGCAAAAATCAGGTCGGCATCATCCTCAAAACTGTAGAACACGCCATCGCCATGATGGGCATCAATATCCACGTAGGCAATGCGCTGCAGTCCGTACTGTAATCGCAGTGTTTCTATCGCAATTCCGCAATCGTTAAACACGCAAAATCCTGCCGCGCTGTCACGCCGCGCATGATGCAAACCCGCGATCGGTACGAACGCATGCCGGCACTCCCCGTCCAGTATGCGTTCAATGGCATCCAGCACGCTGCCCACCACACAGCAGGCCGCATCATAAATACCCGGAAACGCCGGTGTGTCACCACTGTCCAGATAACCCTCACCACTGGCCGACTGCCTGAGTACCCGCGCGACATACCCAGGTGTATGGAAGCGCTCTATGGCATCCCGCCCGGCCGATCCGGGCGGACACTGGATAAGCTGCTGATCAAGCCCCCGGGCCTGCGCCTCTGTCCAGAAGGCGCCGAGCCGGTCCGGCCCGAAGGGATGACCCTCGCCAAAGCCATAGCGGGCGAGCTCGTCACCGACAGTCACGCAAACAGGCGTTGGCATAAACGGGGTACCTTGTACGCTGCGATCAGCGCTTACGAATACGTCTAACGTCTATTATAGGCGTGCTTTTCACGCGTGAATCGCGGATAAAATCCGCTCCTTCAGGCAGGTCTACATATCTAAAACAATGGGTTATGTAATATACCTAATAAGAAATTTACTGCCTTTCCAATGGCCGGCTGCTGCCGTGGCAAGCCCCCCTGTAGTACTTAGAATTAAAAAACAGTCGTAGGATGGGTAAAGGAACGCAGTGACGTACCCATCAAATCAGGTACTTGTAGCAAAATGGGTACGCTGCGCTTTACCCATCCTCCGATCACTGGCAAGTATCACTGAATCGATGCCAACACATACTCACACACCACTGTTATTTCTCTGATTTTCTCTCGCCTTACTGTGCCAAACGGCAACCGCAAACGACCAGACCACCAGGCCGGAACCGGTTCTGACCAACTCGAGAATCAACGCTGAGCGCAAGGACGGCCTGGTCAGCCTGACCTGATACCTAAACCACCCGTGATTCGCTGGCACAGGCCGTACCGGCTTACCTCCGCGGTGCTGCTTTACTGCAACGGCATCAAATGTGGCCGCAGCAGTGATTGCAGTTGATTGCGGTTACACCAATATTTCTGGTACCGCAATGATATGGAAGAGTGGCAGGAGAAAAAATTCCCGCTGGTGCAGTAAACCGGCACCTGATTCACCCCACCCCGTTTCATGTCACACCAGCTACCGCTTGCCCGGTCTGGAGCGGCGTCTATAATGTGCGTCCCTAAATTCAGATTTTCCGGAGTAACCAGACAGATGGCGCAGTACGTTTACACCATGAACCAGGTGGGCAAGGTGGTTCCGCCCAAGCGCAAGATTCTTGATGATATTTCCCTGTCCTTCTTTCCCGGTGCCAAGATTGGCGTACTCGGTCTGAACGGTTCCGGTAAATCGACCCTGCTACGCATCATGGCCGGTGAAGACACGGACATAGAAGGTGAGGCGCGCCCGCAGGCCGGCATCAACGTTGGCTACCTCTCCCAGGAACCGCAACTGAACCCTGACAAGGATGTGCGCGGCAATGTTGAGGATGGTCTGGGTGAGGCAAAAATCCTGCTGGACCGGTTCAACGAGAT
>DAOVVG010000297.1 GCA_030632175.1 Gammaproteobacteria bacterium | reverse complement strand
AATGCTGCGTGTCGAGCGTATCTTTGAAGTGGCTGGTATCGAGGATGAGCTGCAAGCCTATAACCCGTTGATTCCCGATGGCAGCAACTGGAAGGCCACTTTCATGATAGAAGAGCCGGATGTCGAGAAACGGCACGACTTGCTCGCGCGCCTGATCGGGGTTGAAGACCGGGTCTGGGTGCGGGGTGATGGTAATGAACAGGTGTTTGCCATTGCAGATGAGGATATGGACAGGGACACGGAAGAGAAGACGTCCTCGGTGCATTTTCTGCGTTTTGAATTGTCTGAAAAGATGATTTCAGATATCAAACAGGGTGCTGCCCTGGGTATCGGCATTGACCATCGAAACTACTCGCACGAGGTTGAGCCTGTTGCAGGTTCAATACAGGATGCCTTGATCGCCGACCTGGCGTGATTGATCTCCCGGAAAACCATCGTCTTTTCAAACAGGTTTGCAACGGGTTCGCATTGCTGCAGGCAGCGCGTTAAACTGCGGACCCAATGAAATCCGCCCGATTCTTCTCCCTGTCTGTCGCCGTGCTGTGCTGTATCCCCGCGATCGCGCTGGCAGCCGACGACGAGGAACTCGGCTGGCAGCAGAAGTATGTCGAGAAACCGGATGCGCCGCTGGAGCAGGAACTGGAACTGGATGTGGCCCTGCCTGCCTATCCGGAAAAAAAGAATTTGATGGATCTGAAGATTGCCACGGACGGTATGCAATATACCGTTTACCTGGATAAGCCCTCGCTGGTTCTGGATGAGGATGGCGTGGTGCGTTATACCGTGGTTCTGGTCCCCGCTTCCGGTGTCTGGAATGTCTCCAATGAAGGTCTGCGCTGTGGTGAGAAACAATACCGCCGCTACGCCTACGGTATCGATGGCAGCTGGCAGCGATTAAACAATTCATCCTGGCGAGACGTGCGTGGCAACGGGGCCAATCGCTATCGCCTGATACTCTACAAGCAGTATTTTTGTAATCCAATGCGGCCCTATCAGTCTGCCGAGCAAATGCTCGACAGCTTTAATGAGAACTGGCATGAAATGTAATCAACCCTGTTCGGTATTACCGGGCAATAGTCAAAAATTATGAGTGCTGTATACGACGCTGCTGCCATTGAGGTGTTGAGTGGCCTGGACCCGGTCCGCAAGCGCCCGGGGATGTACACCGATACCACGCGCCCCAATCACCTGGCGCAGGAAGTGATTGATAACAGTGTCGATGAGGCCGTTGCCGGCCATGCCTCGCGCATTGATGTGAAGCTCTACAAGGATGGCTCACTGGAAGTCCGGGATAACGGCCGGGGCATGCCGGTGGATGTACACCCGGAGGAGGGTATCCCGGGTGTCGAGGTGATCCTTACGCGCCTGCATGCCGGCGGCAAGTTTTCATCCAAAAACTACCAGTTTTCCGGTGGCCTGCACGGTGTCGGTGTGTCCGTTGTCAATGCCCTGTCGAAGCACCTTGAGGTGTGGGTGCGCCGGGGTGGCAAAGAATACAATATGGCCTTTGCCGACGGCGAAAAAGTCTCATCACTGGAGGCCATCGGCAAGGTTGGAAAACAGAATACCGGCACTACGCTGCGCTTCTGGCCGGACCCGCAATACTTCGACTCCTCAAAGTACTCCCTGCCACGTCTGAAACATGTGCTGCGTGCCAAGGCGGTGTTGTGTCCGGGGCTGCAGGTGACGATGTACGACGAGGCCAGCGGTGAAAAGCTGGAGTGGTGTTATGCCGAGGGTCTGCGTGATTACCTGACGGGTGAGCTGGGTGACACGCCGATACTGCCGGAAGAACCGTTTGTCGGTCGTATGGAAGGCAATAATGAAACCGCCGAATGGGCGCTGGCGTGGTTGCCCGAGGGTGGCGAGCCAGTGGCCGAGAGTTATGTCAACCTGATCCCTACCATACAGGGTGGTACGCATGTTAACGGCCTGCGCATGGGGTTGACGGAAGCCGTCCGCGAATTTTGTGAATTTCGTAATCTGCTGCCCAGAGGTGTAAAACTGAGCCCCGAGGATGTGTGGGATAATTGCAGTTATATCCTGTCAGTCAAGTTGCTGGAACCGCAGTTCAGCGGCCAGACCAAGGAGCGCCTGTCATCGCGGGAATGTGCCGCATTTGTGTCCGGCGTGGTTAAGGATGCGTTCGGGCTGTGGCTGAACCATCACACCGAGACAGGTGAACGCATTGCCTGGCTGGCCATCGAGAGGGCCCAGTCACGGCAACGCGCCGGCAAGAAGGTTGTGCGTAAAAAAGTGACCTCGGGTCCGGCGCTGCCCGGCAAGCTGGCTGATTGCACCTCGACAGACAGTGAACGTTCCGAACTGTTTCTGGTGGAGGGTGACTCGGCCGGAGGCTCTGCCAAGCAGGCACGTGATCGTACTTTCCAGGCTATCATGCCGTTGCGAGGCAAAATACTGAACACCTGGGAAGTGGATCCTGCCGAGGTGCTGGCTTCGCAGGAAGTGCACGATATCTCTGTTGCCATCGGTGTCGATCCCGGCGTAAATAATCTGTCCCGCTTGCGTTACAGCAAGGTCTGTATCCTGGCGGATGCCGATTCCGACGGTGCGCATATTGCGACCCTGTTATGTGCGTTGTTCCTGCGGCATTTCCGTTCACTGGTTGAGGCCGGTCATGTGTATGTCGCCATGCCGCCCCTGTACCGTATCGACGCAGGCAAGGAAGTGTTTTATGCTTCAATCAATGATGGCAAGATAACTGGGGTAGAACATGGTAGGAAAAAGAAATGACATTAGATGAGATTTTACAAATGCGTGACAAAGCACTACAGGATTATCCCGAGGAAAACAAATTATGGCGTGAATACAAAGTTGCAGAGGATGAATATTTAGAAGCTAGTAAATTGTGGGAAAGTAGTGGGCATTACCCTGATTTCCTGGCAATGATGCACAAATACCATATTGCCGAAGAGAAACAGGACGAATTAGGAGAAATGATGGGCAAGCCAAATTCTAAGGGAATCCCACCAAACTGATGCAACTTTCAGATAGGAAGATACAATTT
>DAOVVG010000305.1 GCA_030632175.1 Gammaproteobacteria bacterium | reverse complement strand
CATTCAGACGTTGCAGAGAGCCGTCACGATATAACCACAGCGGTGAATCACCGACACTGATCCAGTAGAGATCATTGCCCCGGATGACACAGCCAACCAGCGTTGTTCCCATACCCCTGAGTTTGGGTGTCTCTACCACCGCCTCTGCGAGCTGCTCATTGGCGCCATTCAGACTACTGCGCAAGGCCTCAAGGACATCAGCAACACTGTTTAGATAACCCTTGCAGAATTGTTCCACCACCAGTCGACTGGCCACTTCGCCACCAACATGACCACCCATCCCGTCTGCCAGCACCAGCAACAGTTCACCGGCGCGTTTTCCGGCATCTGCTGCAAACGCGTGTACCGCCACCTTGTCTTCCTGATAATCGCGCGTACCGGCAATCTGCGCCGTTGCAACAGTCAGTGACCCGGGTCGATCAGTCATACCTTCACCATCTTCATGGTAAACAGGGTAAAAGAGCCTGTCGGCAACGGCAAGGCCGAAAATACTGCGTGTACTCATGCTGCCACATTCCTGTCGACATCATTTTATTTTTCAGGCCCTGACCGTTACTATAGATTTCGCTCGCCAATGCAATGGAACATGACAGCCACATGACCACCCAACAACCGGGCAATATCAGCAGACTGCGCTGGCAATCCGGTGTCACGACTTCTGCGGTATCGGATCCTCGCAGGCATTGGTGGAAAGTTCTGCTATTGCTCGCTGTTACCGCCTTCATATTGACCGGCATCTGGATCCATAACCGGGTCGAGGAAGCACTACACCAGATTATCTCCGAAGACCTGCAAACCATCCTGGCAACTGACGTCGCCGCGCTTGAATTCTGGATGGGACAGGAGCGCGCCACTGTCAATTCATGGGCCGAGGAAGAACACCTGCGCAGTATGACGCAGGCACTGCAAAAAAGGGCCGCAAGCGCATCCGATCCCGCACCGGAATTGCAGTCGGCGCCCGAACAGGCACGCCTGCGTGAGCTGCTCGAACCCTTACTTGATCCCGACAGTTACCTCGGCTTCGCAATCGTCAATTCTGCCGGCCTCATTCTTGCTACTGCCGCAGCAGACGAGCGCATTATCGGTCATCAGCTGAGCCCACAGGGTCACGCCGGTCTTGCCAGCATCTTCACCGAACAGGGCGGCTGGATTCCACCGTTCTGGCGGGGGCAGTACCTGGATAGCGAGTCGCTGCAGGAGGACATTACACTCATGGGTGTCTCTGCCATCATTACCGGCAACGGCAATCGACCCCGGGCGGCATTGCTGCTGTTCATCCCGCCGGAAAAAGACTTTACCCGCATCCTCTCCATTGCCCGCATGGGTGAAAGCGGCGACACCTATGCGTTCGGTGCGGACGGCAAAATGTTGTCCGACACGCGACACCTTGAAACGCTGAAGGCGAACGGCATCCTTCCTGATGCGCCAACCGTGCGTGCCATGCTGCGCATCGAACTGCGTGACCCCGGCGGTAACCTGCTCAGGGGATACCAGACCGACATCCCTATGGCTGCCCGTCCATTGACCCGACTGATTGCCACAGCCCTTGCTGATGATTCACGCCAGCATGCGGTGCTGGAACGCTACCGGGATTACCGCGGTGTTCCGGTGGTGGGCGCAGCGCGCTGGATACCGAGACTCGGTTTTGGTGTTGCCACCGAAGTAAATGCGGCCGAGGCATTTGGTGCCTTGCGCCCGTTAGAGATAGCCTTCCGGGTTTTTGCCGCACTGTTGCTTGTAGCGCTGGCCGGCCTCGTTATTTTCAGCGTGATCGTCAACCGCCTTGGGCGCCGCATTGAGGAAATCAAGCAACTGGGACAATACACGCTGGAGAAAAAGATCGGTGAAGGTGGCATGGGCAAGGTCTACATTGCACGCCATGCCCTGCTGCGACGGCCCACCGCAGTGAAATTAATCAGCGGCACAAAGGTGGATGCAGAGAACCTGAGCCGCTTCGAACACGAGGTACAGCTAACCAGCCAACTGACTCATCCCAACACCATCGAGATCTATGACTACGGTCACACACGGGAAGGCGTGTTCTACTATGTGATGGAGTATCTGCCAGGCATCGATCTCGCCCGCCTGATCGAGGAAGATGGCGCCATTCCTGCCAACCGGGCAGCCCACATACTGTGCCAGATATGTGGCTCCCTGGGCGAGGCACACGCACGCGGGTTTATACACCGGGATATCAAGCCCATGAACATTATCCTCACTGACCGGGGCGGCCAGCTGGATTTCGTCAAGGTGCTGGACTTCGGACTCGTAAAAGACATGAACACGGCCATTGAGCACACCGTTGCCGATGCGATTCCCGGCACCCCGCCCTACATTGCGCCGGAACGTCTCAGCAACCCGCAGGACATTGATTGCCGCTCAGACCTGTATTCCGTCGGCGCCGTCGCCTTCAACCTGCTGACCGGCAAGCAGGTGTTTGAAGGCAAAAGTTCCATGGACATCGCCTACCAGGTCGTTGCCAACCCGGCCCCGAGAGTGAGTGAATTCGTAGCCGTCGATGCAGCACTGGATCAACTGATCAGTGATTGCCTGGAACGTGATCCCGATGCACGCCCGCAAAGCGCACAGGCCATTATCGATCGGTTGCAGGCAATCATTGGCGGGGACACATGGACACAGGCAGATGCACGTGGCTGGTGGGATCAGCATCCGGAATGGCTGGGCAAGAATGCCGAGAAGGAATAACAGGCAATCGCGGATGAAATCCGCTCCTGCAAGTACGTCTATCGTTGCAGGAGCGGATTTAATCCGCGATTTCGGCCTCATCTTGTTCGCCTGCTGCTGCCTGCTGCCACTGCAGGCTATTGCGCAAAAT
>DAOVVG010000162.1 GCA_030632175.1 Gammaproteobacteria bacterium | reverse complement strand
TGCAGCGACTGTCATGAGGCGGACTGGTCGCGGCAACAGCTGGCCGGGCTGGATGCGGAGCGTAAACAGGCCTGGAAAAAGCTGTATAGCGCTGAAGCTGTTCTGAAAGATTTGCGTTCAAAGAATATTCTGTATCCCGCTGCCGGTGAACGGCCACCTTATCCTGCCGACTGGCTGGACAGCATCTGGCCACGGGCGCGGGTTGGTTTTTACGAGGGGCAGGCATCGGCCTTCTACAATGTTTCGCCCATCGAGCGTGATTACTTCGAGATGTGGTACTTCGATAACCTCGGTGCCTACAAGGGCGCGGCACACGGTGATCAGGAAGCCGTTAGCCGCGGGCATGCGGCGATGGAGCGTGACCTGGCGGCGATTGAAAAGGAGGCAGAGAGGTTGAGTGGCCTGGTTGAGCAGGAACAACAAGAGCAACATCAGCGGCCCGATCCTTCAGAACTCTGGATGTCCGGTGACTACACGGAATTCAACCGGGAGCAGAACTGATGCGCGGGCTATTGCATGCGGGGCTGATCGGTTTTGCCAGCATCTCCATGGCCGATGTGCCGGTAACCGAAGGTCCATTTGAAAACAGTGCCTGCCTGGAGTGCCATCAACAGCAAAGTGCTGAACTGGTTGCTGCATGGCAGGAGAGCGTTCACGCGGCAACGGAGACGCTGGCCAGTTGTGTGGACTGTCATGGCAATACACACGGCAATGCCGCGGCGCGTGCCCGCCGGGACAGGACGTGCATGGATTGTCATGGTGGAGCAGACAGTCCTGTCATACACAGCTACACCACTTCAAAACACGGTGTCCTGGTGCGCCTGGAGCAGGATGAATGGGACTGGGACCGTCCGCTTGCCAATGCGAATTACCGTGCACCCGGTTGTAGCTACTGCCACATGCACAAGGGCAATCACAACGTTAGTGCGAGTGTCCGTGTATGGAACGCCATGGAAGTGACCGACGCTACCGAACGCGAACGGGTGCAGGATGCCATGCGTGCGGTCTGCCAGGATTGTCATTCACCCCGTTATATATCCCGCCTGTTCGATAACGGCGAACGCATGCTGGATATCGGGCGCATGAAAGTGCATGAGGCGGCAGGAGTACTTGAGCGGGCAGCGGGCGAATTTAGCGGGGCAGAACTGGCGGCTGCCCGGGAACACTTTGTGAGGATGCAGTCGTTGCATCTGAAAAATGTCTATCTCGGGGTCGGGCATCAGTCGCCCGATTACCAGTGGTGGCACGGCCAGCCGGCACTGGACGGTGACCTGCTGCGTATTAAGGGCGCTTTGGGTGAGTTGTACCGTGTACCGGATCGGTGATCGTGCCTGGGGACGCCATACATATAAAAACCCGCTTAAGGCGGGCCATTTTATGTGCATTGGTTAGTCTTTTCTGAGTCTGTCACTGACAGCGATGGGAGTCGGGTAACTAAGCATGATCATGTACGAGGACACGATAAACGTAATGAGCGTGGTCGTCTGTATCAGGTAAGAGGCTCTGGCACCTATGGCTCCCGTGTTGAGCGCCAGCACAGCGATCATGAGCGAAAACTCACTGACCTGTCCCAGGCGTACACCTACCTCATTCGGTAGTTCTTTGGTTTCACCTGATTTTCGCAACAACCAGGCAAATACAACTGGTTTGCTGGCTAACATTAACAACGCAATGATGGAGGCAGGCAATATGACCTCAGGCAGTATGGTGAGGTTGAAGCCTGCGCCGAGAGAGAAGAAAAACATGATCAGAAAAAAGTCTCTCAGTGGTTTGAAACTTTCGGCAATAAACAGTGCGATCGGGTTTGTCGCAAGTGCAACACCTGCAATGAAAGCACCGATCTCATAGGACAGTCCCAGCAATTCAGCCAGCTGTGCTATTCCGAGGCACCAGCCGATGGCCGTTAAAAATACATACTCCTGGATAGTGTCAAAACGCTGTATCAGTCGTTGTAATATATAGCGTTCAAACAGCAGCGAGAATACTACCAGCACGGGCAGCGAAACGGCCAGTGTTCCTACCTGCTTCCATTCCATGCCGGTCTGCGAGAAGCCCTCAAGCAGTAGCAGAATGCCGATAGCAAGAATGTCCTGCAGTAACAGGATGCTGATCATCACCTGGCCGACGTGGCGGTGATGCAGCGCTGTTGTCGGCAGTAACTTGATACCAATGATGGTGCTGGAAAACATCATGACCGAGCCGATGATGATGCTTTCATGCAGGTTGAATCCAAACGCCTGACTGATTACGAATCCGATTACACCAAAGACCAGTGAACTGATAACAGTGATCACGATGGCTTCACGCAGCATGCGCACCAGTTGTGCGGGTTGTAAATTCAGTCCCAGAAGAAACAGCAGAAAAATGATGCCGATATGCCCAATTTGCTGGATTATTTCCGGATCATTCACCAGTTTGAGTCCCCAGGGACCGACGATGCCTCCAAGCAGAATATAGGCAACCAGCAGTGATTGACGTGCAAACAGTGCAAGTGCGGCCAGCACGGCGGCGCCGGTAAAGATCAGGAAAATCGAAAAAATTATTGAATCATCAATCATTACCGACACATCCTATCGTCAGTAATGGTCAAAATAAAGAATTATGAACAGCCACCCGGGAGTCAGGCAGGTTGGTAGCGAAGTCGTGGCCAGGCAGCGTGCTTGTGATTGTTGCTCTTGCTGCTAGTGAAGCGGGTCAGTACCCGTATTTGTACTATTGGTGAACGTCAGCTGATGTCATTAAAGAACAGTGCCAGGTGCAGGCGATTTTCTATATCCAGTTTGCGAAATATCGCACTCAAATGCGCCTTGACTGTTCGTTCGGATATCTCCAGTTCGCGTGCGATGATCTTGTTATTGCCGCCAAGGTGCACCATCTTTGCAACCTGCAGTTCCCTGGGGGTCAGATGCGCGACGGATTCTGCACCGGCGTGACTGAGCTTTAACGTGTCTGTGCTGTTTTCACGTGCGAGTTCTCCGATGAGCTGTGTAATCAACTGTCTTGGAACCCAGATCTCCCCATGGCAGACCGCGTGTGCTGCCTTGATGAGTAGAGCCGGTTGAATATCGGCATCGCAAAATCCGTGAGCGCCGGTCTTGAACAAAAACATTTCGTCGACAGATATTTCGGTTGTTCCTTTCAGCACGATGATGCGCGTATGCGGTGTTGTTCTGATGATTTCACTGATTGTTTCCGGCAGTGAATCAGCGAACAGGTCCGGGTCAAGAATGACCAGGTGGGGATGTGTTTCAGCAATGCAGCCGCACGTGGGTGTTGCCTGATCCATAATGCCTGTTGAAAATTCGTCAGCAAGAATACGGGTGAATTGTTTTGCAAGTGATGTGTTGCTGCTTGCAATAAGAATACTGGCTTTGGTGTGCGCGTCGCTTGCTGGCATTGTCCTGTTCTTCCCTGTTTACGTCGGTTACCGTTCGCGTAATGCGGCTACCCTGATGTTCAAGTCAGGTTGTACATATATAAAAGGCATAGTTATCAGTAATATAGGAAAAATAAATGCTACGCCATTCTGGTCAGTTAGGTATCGGCAGCCATGCGGTCAAGTTTAGTGCCAGTGAATCAGTATCAATTGCAGGTGACTGTTCCTGGTTTGACCAGAGCCGGGAAGTAAAAGTCGCCGGTGGTGATTGATGATATTTGTATGTGCCGTTATCGAGGGACAGACAACTGTTCACTGTTAATTCTTGCGATCACTTCCTGCCAGTGGCTCAATCGCCCTGCACGGCCAATAAGCTGATCACCGCCACTCTGTTTTACCAGCCACAGGTCTGTGCTGTTGAAACTGTATACAGGCTGCAGATCATTTCTGTTCGATGCTGTTTGTATATCATTGACCAGATTGTCGAGTATCAGCGGTACAGTGTTCGGAGTGGAGTAATAGGCGAGCACCATGTGTGCCTGGTTTAGTTCTACCGCCTTGACATAGGTCAGTCGCATGCGTTCTGCCGGGATACCCATCTTTCGCAGAGTAAAGTATTTGGCTATGGAATAATCTTCACAGTCACCACCATTGGATGCCAGCATCTGCAACGGGGTTGCCCAGTAGTCTTCTTTGCCCCAAAGGTCCCTGTCATTAACGAACCTCATTTTGTTGAAAAAGCTGTTGACCACGCGCAGCTTTTGCAGGCTGTCAGCATTTTTATAATGACTGATCAGTTTTCCCCAGGTGGCGATACGTTCATGGGCGAATGTCGTGTGTTTCTGTACCGTTTTTTTCAGTAGCTGGTTAGATACAGGAAACGTGTCGGCGAGTGACGTCCGGCATGCGATCAGGACTACCAGCGTTGCTATCAGGAAAACTGTGCAATGGCGCCAATAGTCAAATTTTATCTGGGTAAGGGGCATGGATAGCTGCATATTTGCAATCAAGGAGGTCTCTGCCGTTATCGGCCAGAGATTGCAGCTTTTTAGGCGTATTTTGCTTTGTTGCTGATTGCGGGGCTGTGTTGCGGGGAACTTCGTGCATTTTTGCAGGCGTGGCGTTGGTACCTAAGTCCAATTGCACCGCTGTGGCTTACGTCGTAGTCTGTGTTTATCTTATAAAAACAAATAGTTATGAAAAAAATAAATATCACGGTGATTTGCGTTGGAGATGAGGCCTACCCGGGTTGTATTGACCTGCTGGAGGACTGTCCGTCGATCAATATTGTTGCCCGGCCAACAGGTTTAACTGAAGCCGGTGCCTGGGTGGCACTGGGTCGAAGTGATGTGTTGCTGCTTGATGAGGCCTTGCTGGAGCGGGAAGGCCATGATGCGGTGCGTGCTGTTCATGACAGTTTTCCATCGTTGAGCTCGCTAATCATTCTGGAGAATGGGACACAGCAGGAAATGGTGACAGTCCTGTCGCTGGGAATTCTTGGTGTGATAGCGCGAGCTTCCACGACATCCATGTTGTGCAAGGCAATCTCGGCTATTTTTACAGGCGAAGCATGGTTGTCTCGGGGGATGGTGCAGCCTTTACGCAGGCGGTTGGGGCAGGAAGCCGGATTATCTGATTTTTCCGAGGAATTGCCGGATCCCCCTGGCCGGCCGCGGTTGCACTAGCGGCTATGTCTATCATGGCCTGACGCTGAGACATTAGCCGCCAGGCTTTCCCGGCAGGTAAAAAGGGCGGCTTGTGCTGCTGTTTTTTATTCGTGGCAAGAGGCGAAATTCGTCGGAAGATGTGGTCTAATCGCCGCCTATGTTTCGACCATTCGAGCTATTCGTCGGTCTGCGCTATACACATTCCAGGCGCCGGACGCACTTCATTTCCTTTATATCCATGACCTCAATGCTGGGTATTGCGCTTGGCGTGACGGCCCTGATTACAGTGCTGTCGGTGATGAACGGATTTGAGAAGGAACTGAGGGACCGCATTCTCGGCATGGCCTCCCACGCTACGGTCACGACCTATACCGGCAAACTGCCGGACTGGCAGGCGATGCAGCAAGCGCTGGCAGATAACGAGCGGATTGTCGCCATGGCGCCTTATGTTCGCGGCGAGTCCATGCTCAGCCTGGGCAAGCAGGTCAGTGGTGCCCTGCTGCGTGGTGTGCTGCCGGGCATGGAAGGTGACGTTTCAGATGTGGTGTCACATATCAATGGCGGCGACCTCGGTCTTCTTGAAGAAGGCAAGTACGGCATTATCCTGGGTAGCGAGCTGGCGATAGCCCTGGGTGCCGGCATTGGTGACTCCATTACGGTGGTCGCTCCGCAGGTGACGATCGGGCCTACCGGTATCCTGCCGAGGTTGAGGCGCTTCACCGTCATGGGCATCTTTGAAGTCGGTATGTTTGAGTATGACCGTGGCGTGGCCCTTGTTCATATAAAGGATGCGGCCAAATTATTCCGGCTTGACGATAATGTCACCGGTCTGCGTCTGAAGCTTGA
>DAOVVG010000141.1 GCA_030632175.1 Gammaproteobacteria bacterium | reverse complement strand
CACAGATGCAGGAACGTACCATGCTGCAAGATGACAGCCGTCACCTGCAGGAATACTCTGCGTACTGAAGGGCAATTTCGGGAGCCGGGGACTGACTCCCGGCTGTGTACGCGGCACATGATAGATACGCCGCAACACGATGGCGCCGACAACCATAGCAGCCAGAAGCATTCCGGCCACCACCAGAAAAACCTGCGTCATCTGCTGCGAAAAAGACTGCTCAATGAGCCCCGACGACGACCTCGCCAAAGTCCACCGACAGGGCATCGCCGACATCCATCATGTTCTGGAAAAACGGCTGGATACGGAAGCTGTCGGGAAGCAACTTTCCGCGCTTCGGGCAGTGTGCAGACTTCTCGGTTGCAAACTCGATCAGGGAGATTTGCAGCCGGGGATTTGGCCTGAATCGATAGCAACAGTCGCCGCCCTCCTCCGGTGTACAGAATATCTCCGCAACACATTTCGGCTGGAGCTGCTCTGCGGTGAAATAGGGACGCATCAGTTCCGTCAGTTCCGCCGCCGTATATGGCTGGGTATTGGCCCAGCGACCAACCATAGCTGCGGAGCGGAAGTGGATGTAACGGACGACATCGCTGTAACGATCGGCAAGCTCAAGCAACTCACCGATAACAACTTCGTTGACTCCGCGTGTAATGATAGCTGACAGGCAAACCCGGCCAATACCATATTTATGCAGATTGTCCAGCGCCTTCATTTTCTTGGACAGACAGCGCTTGTTGTTGAGGATTTCGTAGAACTCTTCGCTGCTGGAGCCACCATCGAGAGACAGTCCCGGCGAAAATGTCACGTCCAGCGCCTGTAATTTCTCCATGAATTTTTTATTGGTATAACGGTAGCCGTTGGATGCGAAGAAGACCTGATGGTCGTACTTTCTTGCGGTACGGATAAAGTCGAAAAACCTGGGGTGCATTGCGGGTTCACCACCGAGAAAATTCATCTTAACCGGGACGGGCAGTCGCTTGCAGACTTCCTCGAAGTGGTCAACATCCATATCATCTTTCGACCGCTTGGGATTGTAGCAGTAGTTGCAGTCCATATTGCAACGCATGGTTAAATCAATATAGATGTTCTGATACGGATTGTTGTCAACATCGTACTCCGCATAACACGGAATATAAGGAAGTGTAATTGCCATAGACTGCGCCCCCAATCATAGTGTTGAATACCCGCCAATTATTGACAAGTATCCGGCAGAGACTAGCAAATCCATTGCCTTTATCAAGCCCTTTGCTGATAAACGCGTAGACGCCCGGATTCCACCTTATTTAATCCGGGCTAAAACCTGCAGGATGGGTAAAACGCAGCGTACCCGTCAGCGAATGGTGCCAAAAATGACGGGTACGTCACGTTGTTCCTTTACCCATCCTACAGACTGACAGTTAAATAACAGCGGGGCACACCGTCTTGATGAGTACGTCACTGCGTTCCTTTACCCATCCTGCAGACTGACGATTAAATAACAGGCAATAAAAAACCGGGCAATGCCCGGTTTTCTGTGATCCTGCTGCAGCAGGAGCAAATAAACTGCTTATGCAATAGCCTCGTCTCCGGCATCGCCCTGCGGACGATCAACCAGTTCTATATAGGCCATCGGCGCCTTGTCACCGGAACGTAAACCGGTTTTCAGGATACGCAGGTAACCACCCGGGCGTTCCAGATAACGCGGACCAAGTTCATTGAAGAGCTTGGTAACTATGTCACGGTCGCGCAAACGACTGAAAGCAACCCGGCGCTTGTGTACCGAGTCTGTCTTTGCCATGGTAATGAAGGGCTCTGCAATTCGCCGCAGCTCCCTGGCTTTCGGCAAGGTGGTTTTGATGATCTCGTGGCGCAACAGTGACACAGTCATGTTCTTGAACATGGCCTTGCGGTGTGAACTGTTACGATTTAATTGTCGACCTGTCTTACGATGACGCATTGCTAGATCCCGGTGATGGTGGCGGACGCCGTTTCCGGCTCCTTTACACTCAAACTGGCAGGCGGCCAGTTTTCAAGACGCATACCCAGAGACAGTCCCTTGGTGGCCAGAACGTCCTTGATTTCGGTCAGGGACTTCTTGCCCAGGTTCGGGGTCTTGAGTAATTCAACCTCGGTGCGCTGAATCAGGTCACCGATAAAATAGATGCTCTCTGCCTTCAGGCAGTTGGCGGAACGAACCGTCAGCTCCAGGTCATCGACCGGACGCAGCAGGATCGGATCAATATCAGCCTCTGGTGCATCTGTCGTTTCCTGGGCACTTGCCTGCAGGTCTACAAACGCGCCTAACTGATCTTGCAGAATGGTAGCGGCATGCCGGATCGCTTCTTCCGGATCTACCGTGCCATTGGTTTCAATATCAATAATCAGCTTGTCCAGATCGGTACGCTGTTCAACACGTGCGCGGTCTACATTGTAGGAAACGCGGCTCACGGGGCTGAAGGAGGCATCCAGTTGCAGACTGCCGATAATACGGCCTTCACCTTCCTCGGTCTCACGGCGTGTTGCGGGCTGGTAACCGCGGCCCTTGGCAACCTTGAGCGTCATGGACAGTTCACCCGCTTTCGTCAGGTTGGCAATCACATGATCCGGGTTTACCACCTCGACATCATGGTCCAGCTTGATGTCACCGGCTGTGACCGGTCCCGCTCCCTTCTTGTTCAGTGTCAGGGTAGCCTCGTCGCGATTATGCATACGCAGCGCAACCTGTTTCAGATTCAGCAGGATATCAATGACATCTTCCTGCACCCCTTCAATAGTCGAATACTCATGCAATACACCGTCAATCTCGGCATCAACAATCGCTGAACCCGGCATCGATGAAAGCAAAATACGACGCAGCGCATTGCCTAGGGTATGGCCAAAACCACGTTCCAGTGGTTCCAGTGTTACCTTGGCGTGCTTGCCGTTGATAGCCTGAACATCCACGATACGCGGCTTCAGGAATTCGTTGACTTTACCAAGCATGAAATAAGCCTCTCAATTCTTACTTAGAATACAATTCGACAATCAGATGTTCGTTAATATCAGCCGGCAATTCACTGCGCTCCGGACGAGATTTATAAACGCCTTCCATTTTCTTTGTGTCCGTATCAACCCAGTCTGAAATGCCGCGCTGTTGCGCCAGCTCCATTGCCGAGGTAATACGTAACTGCTTGCGGGATTTTTCATTGACGCTGACCACATCATTCGGCTGTACCTGATAGGACGGTATATTTACACGCGAACCATTGATGCTGATGCCGTTGTGACGCAGCAGCTGGCGCGATTCACTTCGTGAAGAAGAGAAACCCATGCGATAAACGACATTGTCGAGACGACCTTCAAGCAACTGCAACAGGTTTTCACCGGTAGATCCCTTGGTGGTTGCTGCCTTCTTGTAATAATTGCGGAACTGCTTTTCCAGCACACCGTAAATCCGGCGCAGCTTCTGCTTCTCACGTAACTGTGTTGCGTAGTCAGAAAGCCGGGTGCGACGCTGACCGTGCTGACCAGGCGGAAAAGGACGCTTTTCAACCGGGCACTTTGAAGTAAAGCACTTCTCACCCTTCAAATACAGCTTGCCACCTTCACGACGGCACTGACGACACTTGGAACCAATATACTTAGCCATATTCTATTACCTTCCTAGACGCGACGCTTTTTAGGTGGACGACAACCGTTGTGCGGTATCGGTGTCACGTCAGTAATGTTCGTTATCTGGAACCCGGCATTGTTGAGCGCACGAACTGCGGATTCACGCCCCGGTCCCGGGCCCTTTACCTCAACCTCAAGATTCTTCATGCCGAATTCTTTCACTTTTTCACCGGCTTTTTCTGCGGCAACCTGTGCTGCGAACGGAGTACTCTTGCGCGATCCACGAAAACCCGATCCACCTGCAGTCGCCCACGCCAGGGCATTCCCCTGCCGGTCGGTAATCATGATGATCGTGTTATTAAATGATGCGTGAATGTGAGCGATGCCGTCAGAGACGTCTTTCTTCACCTTCTTTTTTACTGGTGCCTTTGCCATGCTGTAATCCGGTTTTAAATGAGGTTGCCTGGTGTATTAGGGTATTACTTTCGAATCGGGCGACGTGGTCCCTTGC
Organism: Gammaproteobacteria bacterium; assembly: GCA_030632175.1. Lineage (GTDB taxonomy): Bacteria > Pseudomonadota > Gammaproteobacteria > UBA9214 > UBA9214 > UBA9214. Next base: position 2,510 of record DAOVVG010000141.1, on the reverse strand, counting down.
GGGTGCGCGCATTTGTCTGTGTCTGCTGACCGCGTAATGGCAGTCCACGACGGTGGCGGATACCCCGGTAACAGCCGAGATCCATCAGTCGTTTGATGTTCATGGAGATGGTACGACGCAAGTCACCCTCGATGGTGTACTTGACAACCTCTGTACGAATGGCCTCAACCTCGGCCTCGGTCAGATCCTTGATTTTTACATCCGGCTTGATGCGACTATCATCACAAATCTTGAGCGCAGTTACGCGTCCAATGCCATAAATTGCCGTGAGGGCAATCCCCGCATGCTTGTGCGGCGCTATGTTAATTCCGGCGATACGGGCCATCTAAATCATCTCCAACGCAATAATGTAAAAGTTCGGCGCGAAAAGCGAGCAATCATAGCCTTTGGCTGCCAATAAATCAATCACAGAACGCACTCCGCCGCTGCCGTAAAGACCGCTGCGTAATGCCATAAATATTATTTATTTCAGTATCTTGCATAAAAATCGCGACTGCCTAGCCTTGACGCTGTTTGTGACGTCCATCTTTACAGATGACCCGCACAACACCCTTGCGCCGTACAACCTTGCAGTTACGACAGATACGCTTGACTGAAGCACGTACTTTCATGTCATTTACCTCGTGTGGCCCGCCGCTAGCGCAGCATGCCGGTTCCGCCCTGGCCCTTTAGATTCGCTTTCTTCATCAAGCCGCTGTACTGGTGCGAAACCAGATGCGTTTGAACCTGCGCCATAAAGTCCATGGTCACTACAACAATAATCAGCAAAGATGTACCACCAAAATAGAACGGCACATTCCAGTAAAGAATCAGAAACTCCGGCATCAGACACACCAGCGTGATGTATACCGCACCCGCTGCAGTCAGCCGGGTCATAACGCCGTCGATATAGTTAGCCGTCTGCTCGCCCGGACGAATTCCCGGGATAAAGGCGCCGGACTTCTTCAGGTTATCTGCAGTATCCCGCGCATTGAACACCAGCGCTGTATAGAAGAAGCAGAAAAACACGATGGCCAGCGCATAAAACAGGACATACAGCGGCTGGCCAGGTGCCAGGGTGGCGGAAATATCCCGTAACCAGCCCATGCCTTCTTTCTGCCCTACCCAGCTTCCCATGGTTGCCGGAAACAAAATTATGCTCGATGCAAAAATCGGTGGAATAACACCCGCCATATTCAGCTTTAATGGCAGATGCGTACTTTGCGCAGCATACACCTTGCGGCCTTGCTGACGCTTGGCATAATTCACCGTGATGCGACGCTGCCCGCGTTCAACAAACACTACAAATCCGGTGACTGCCAGAATAAGCGCAAACAACACCAGGATAGTCAGCACATTCATTTCACCGGTACGGGCAAGTTCCAGCGTGCCACCGATGGCAGAAGGCAATCCGGCAACAATACCAGAGAAGATAATAATCGAGATGCCATTGCCGACGCCGCGTTCCGTTACCTGCTCACCCAGCCACATCAGGAAGATAGTGCCTGTTACCAGCGTAGCAATAGCCGTCAACACAAAACCACCGCCCGGATTCATTACCAGGTTACTGCCTGCAATCTGCTGTCCCTGCAGTGCAGACGAGATGCCAAATGCCTGCATCGTAGCCAGGCCAACCGTACCGTAGCGTGTGTACTGGGTAATCTTGTGGCGGCCAGCCTCACCACCTTCTTTCTTGAGTGCTTCAAGCGACGGTACCGTCACTGTCAGCAGGTTCATAATAATAGAGGCCGAGATATACGGCATGATGCCCAGCGCAAACAGCGACAGGCGCTCCAGTGCACCCCCGGAAAACATGTTAAACATTTCCAGGATTGTGCCACGCTGCTGGTCAACCAGAGCAGCCAGCACAACCGGATCGATTCCGGGTAACGGGATAAAGGTACCGATCCGGAAAACGATAATTGCACCAATGACAAAAAAGAGCCGCTGACGCAGCTCTTTCATTTGTCCCAGCCCGGAAGCTGCACCTGGTAATGAAGAACCTATAGCCATTTATTCCTCGATCTTTCCACCGGCTGCTTCAATCGCTGCACGAGCACCCTTTGTCACCTTGAGTCCTTTTACGGTCACTGCCTTCTCGATCGTGCCAGAAGCAAATACTTTTACCGTTTTGACTTCCCGGGAAACAAGGTTCGCACTCTTCAGCGCATCAAGATCAACCACGTCCGTGCCAGCCAGCGCCAGTTCATTCAATCGCAGTTCATCCACAAAACGTGATTTGCGGGAACTAAAACCAACCTTGGGCAAGCGGCGTTGCAGCGGCATCTGGCCGCCTTCGAAACCAATCTTGTGAAAACCGCCGGAACGTGATTTTTGGCCCTTGTGGCCACGGCCACAGGTCTTGCCCGAGCCCGAACCGATGCCACGGCCCACGCGCTTGCGATCTTTTTTACTGCCGTCAGCCGGCTTTAATGTATTCAGGCGCATTGTCTAGTCCTCAACCTTTACCATGTAGGAGACCTTGTTGATCATGCCGCGAATTTCCGGCGTGTCATCCAGTTTCACACTGT
>DAOVVG010000160.1 GCA_030632175.1 Gammaproteobacteria bacterium | reverse complement strand
CTGATGGGTATGCAGCGCCACCTGAAGGCTGCCGGTATTTTCGCACGGCTTAACCATCGCGATGGCAAGCCGGGTTACCTGGCTGATATCCCGCGTACACTGGGTTACGTCGTGGATGTTGCGAGTCGCTATGACGAGTTGGCAGAGTTTGGAACGTTTGTCGCGGAGGAAGTGATGAGTCGGCTGGTTCGCTAACGGCACTTGCGGGGATAATGAAACCTTAATATACAAGAGTGACGCAAGCGTTCCCGGGTACACAGGGATATGTATGGGATACGCAATCGGATATGGTATTTGCGCTGGTAGGCGCAGTGACAGCGTTGCTGTTGATGGGCCGTTGGCATGACCGCCAGTTGCAGAGGGCCGGTTTCACGAATTGATGTTCTTCCGCTGATTACGGTGTGATTATTTTAAGTGAGGTGATGCATGGGTAAACTGACTTTCCCCTGGCTGGCAATGGGTATGGGCTTGCTGGTGGCCATTGGTCTGGCGGCATCAGGTGTTTTTTCGCCGGAGGCGAACTATGACCTGCCGTTGCTGACCATGATGATAGTGAATGAATTTGGTTTTTTTGTAACGGCGATCGGTGCGGGTGTCGGGATAAACAGCTTGCTCAAGGACGGTAAACAGCCATCCTTGCTAATGGTAACCGTGGGCTGTGCCGTGATGGCCGCCGGTTTTCTCTACCTGGCGATCAAGCTGTGGCCGGGTATGGCGGGGTAGGCTGCAGGCGTTCGCGTGCACACCGGCCTGCCTGTTCTGTACTCGTTTCGCCGCTGTCCCTATGCGATGCGTGCGCGGATGGCAGTCAGCTACAGCGGTATTGCAGTAGAATTGCGCGAAGTCGTTTTGCGAGATATGCCGGCATCACTGCTGGCCTGTTCACCCAAGGGAACAGTGCCGGTGCTGGTGCTGCCGAACGGTACGGTGCTGGAAGAAAGCCGGGATATTATTGACTGGGCACTTGCGAGCAATGACCCGGACACGTGGCAACCGGATCCCGGTGATGCTGTCTGCGGGGAGGTCAAATTCCTGGTAGATGTCTGTGATACATCCTTCAAGCAGTACCTGGATTGTTACAAGTATGCAGAACGTTACCCGGAACATCCGGCCGGGTACTACCGTTCGCAGGGGGAAGTATTTCTCGGCCAGCTGGAACAGCGTCTGGAACAGCATGACTGGCTGTGTGGTGAATCCATGAGTGTGGCGGATATTTCGATCTTTCCTTTCATACGACAGTTCGCGAATGTGGACAAGGCATGGTTTGACGAGACAGCGTATTTGCGATTGCAGGCGTGGCTGGATAATCTTCTTCGCTCGGACCTGTTTGCCGGTGTGATGGACAAATATCCGCAATGGCAGGCAGGCCATGCACCGATGGTGTTTCCCGCCGGCCTGTCCGGGAGTAATTGAAAGAAATGCACAGAACAACATCGGGAGATGGTATGTCGCACAAGGCAGGTACCCTGTTGGGCAGGTTGTTGTATGTATGGGCGCTGTTACTTGCAGTCAGTCTGCCTGTGCAGGCGGAGTGGGAATTCTCGGTATTCACGGCAGAGAGCATGAGTCCGGCCGGCCTGGATCGCGCCTTTGAGTGCGAGGTCTCGCGATTAATGGATGAACATGCCGGCCAGTTGCAGGGCGTGGATGCCGTGGTAACGCGCTTCGGCAATACCATTGTCATCACCGGGCAGGCACGGGATGCAGCCGATCGTATGCGCGTTGACCAGCTGGTGCTGGATGTGGCCGGTATTACGCGGGAAGAGCAGGGGGATCCGACGGTGGTGCCTGCCAGTACGCTGGCCTGTGACGGCAGATCGGTGCCAGCCAATATCAAACGCAAGTCAACGGTGAAGCCCAACAGGGATTGCAGCTCATTGCGTGCCGAGTCCGGCAAGCAGGACGAGGCGACCGGACGGGTATTCAATCATCTGGCCATTAGCCCGACCGATCCGGAGAAACAGCGTGCCCGTGCAGAGTTGCTGGCAGCGCAGGCCAGAATGTCACTGCTGGATGCCGGTATTATCGATGCCATGGACGGAAATGTCATCAGGCTTGTTGCGCAGGCGGGTGTGCTTTATGTGCTGGGAGGCCTGGATACTGCTCAGCAGTCTGCAGTCAGGATGCTGCTTGAGAAGTTGCCTGGAGTAACTGATGTGCAGTTTTATATCGAATAGGCCGGTCTGACTGATGTCGGTACGTAATCTTTTTTCGATTGTTGAGTCACCGTTGCATCCGGATTTTTCCGCGCTCTATAAACGGCTGAATATAGAAGAGAGCAAATTCAGTTCCATGCGCAAGGCGATCAGCGCACTGAAATCGCAGACGCCCGATCTGGTAGTTGCGGAATTCATGTATGGCTATGGTAATAACTATGCCGGGGTCAATGTCTGCAACCTGGATGTATTTCTCTACAGCCTGCAGAAGTACTCCGACAATAGCAGGATAATTGTGCTGGTCGAAAAGCGCGAATATCAGTATGTGGAGAAGCTGGCCGCACTGTTTCCGCTGCATGCCGTTTTGCAGTACCCGGTGCGTGAGCAGGATATCGAGCCCTTTTTGAGTGGCAACACACAGGCAGGGCCATGAACAGGCGAGTGATGGCACAACAGGTAAGGTGTGACTCCGGTCCTGTTGTGTCGGCCAGGGCTGGTCTATACTGCTAGCAGCATGCCAGTGCGCTGGTGGGTGCACAGGTAACAATAATTCAAAAATCAGATACGTTGGTTGAATGCACCATGCCAGTAAACTGTCGAAATCTATATGCATTGCTGTTGATCACTGCTGCGCAGGTGGCGACAGCGGCAACTTCATCAGCGCCGTTTGTACTGGAAAGCCTGAACAATCCCGTGGGTCTGAGTGCCATTGAATCGTTTGCCGGGCCGGACCGTCGTGGCAAGAACGGTGTCATGGCGCGCGTTGGTTTTGACCTGACCCTGTTGTTCCACGAGCACCGTGACTTTGTAAAACGCCAGCAGGTCACGGGTCAGAAAGACACCTTCAAGCCTTCCCGGGGCATGGCGCGGGTGAAGGATGAGAAGGTGGTTATTGATGTGGTGGCGACAGGGGATGTGGCAGCGTTGGTACGGGGACTGCAGGCGCAGGGGATGGAACATGTGGCTGTCTACGGCAGGATGGTCTCCGGTTGGTTGCCGATTGCAGCGCTGGAAAACGTGGCTCAATTGCCGGCCCTGAAACTGGCACGGCCCGCCTATGCAAAGTCCATGGCGGGTGCGGTAACCAGCCAGGGTGATGCCGCGATGTTGTCGGATGATGCACGTGCCACCTTTGGTGTGGACGGTGCGGGTATAATTATCGGGACACTGTCAGACAGTTATAACTGTATCGGTGGTGCGGCCGGCGATGTCAGTTCCGGTGATTTGCCTTCCGGGATACAGGTGCTGGAAGAGGAAATCGGTTGTGCCTCCGGCTCTGATGAAGGCCGTGCGATGATGCAGATCATTCATGATGTCGCGCCCGGTGCCAGCCAGGCCTTCCATAGTGCCTTTAATGGCACCGCAGCTTTTGCCAGTGGCATACTCGATCTTGCCAGCGTGGCAGGTGCGGACATCATAAACGACGATGTCATCTATTTTGCCGAACCCATGTTTCAGGACGGTATTATTGCCCAGGCAATTGATACGGTGAAAGCGACGGGAGTTGCGTATTTCTCAGCGGCCGGTAACCAGGCGGATGAGTCCTACGAGGATGTATTCCGGAATTCCGGAGTTACCGGATCATCAGCAGGTACCGTGCGTCACGACTTTGATCCGGGAAGTGTTGTTGATTCACTGCTGCAGGTGACTATCCCGAGCAATTCACAGGTTATCTTTGTGATGCAATGGGAGGATCCGTTTTACTCAGTCAGCGGGGCGCCGGGTGCTGACACCGACATGGACATTATTCTGTACTCGTCCTCCGGGCGGGCAAGGGCGTCGGCTGTTGATAATAATATTGGCGGTGATGCGGTGGAGATTTTTGTCTTTACGGCGAACCCCGGTCCGACCAGGACCTACCAGATCGCGATTGAACATTTTTCAGGGCCGCTGCCCGCAACGATTAAACTGGTCTACTTCGGCAATATGACCATCAACGAATTTGCCACCAACAGCGCCACCAGTTACGGGCATCCGATTGCGGCCGGTGGGCGCGCCGTGGGAGCGGCACGTTACAGCCAGACACCGGATTTCGGCGTGTCACCGCCGCGGCTGGAAAGTTTCTCTTCACACGGCGGGACGCCCATCTTGTTCGATGTCTCCGGCAACCCGGTGACAGTGGTGCGGCAAAAGCCTGATTTCGTGGCACCGGATGGTGGCGATAACACCTTTTTTGGCTCGGACTATGAAGGTAACGGTTTCCCGAATTTCTTCGGGACTTCCGCGGCGGCACCGCATGCGGCCGGCATGGCCGCCTTGCTGAGAGAGTATGACGATTCATTGGGAGTTGACGCGCTATACGCCGCGATGCAGGACACCGCTATTGATATGGGTGCTGCCGGTTTTGACTACCAGAGCGGTTATGGACTGGTGCAGGCGACACTGGCGCTGGCGTCGCTTTCCCCGCCGGACAATGACCTGGATGGCGTGCCTGATGCAGAGGATAACTGCCCACTGGTTGCCAATGCAGGTCAGGAAGACAATGACAGTGACGGGGCGGGGGATGCCTGTGATACCGATGATGATAATGACGGGCTCAGCGACCTCGACGAGGCAACGGCCGGTACAAATCCGCTTAATTTTGATACAGATAACGACACCCTGGGTGACGGCGACGAGGTCAATACCTATTTAACCGACCCGTTGCGGACAGATACTGATGAGGATGGCTTCGGTGATGCTGTTGAGGTCGCTGCCGGCAGTGATCCAAACAGTAGCTCATCCATTCCTGCCAGCGCCAACGGTGATATCAATAATGACGGGCGGGTGGATGCTGCTGATGTGCTGCTGGCCAGCCGTTTTGTACTGGGAACACTGACGCCGGATGCCGGCCAGCTGTTGCGTGGTGATGTGGCGCCGGTCGTCAACAATGTGTCCGTGCCTGACGGCATTTTCAATGTTGCGGACCTGCTGATTATTCAGCGCTGGGCACTGGCCTCGCCGTAGGCACTCTTTTGATGCATGCCCGGCATCCTGTGGCCGCTGAAAAATATTTAAAAATTGTGACCTGAGCCGCTCGAATCAGGACCGTGTAATCCTGTAGTATAAAACCATGAAAGCAATGATTCTCGCGGCCGGCCGTGGTGAGCGGATGCGGCCACTCACGGACACCGTACCCAAACCCCTGCTGCGCATTGGCGGACAGACACTGATCGAGCGGCATGTGCATGCACTTGCAAAGGCGGGTATCACCGAACTGGTGATCAACCACGCCCACCTTGGCGAACAGATTGAGAAGGCGCTGGGGAGTGGCGATGCCTATGGCGTCAACATTCGTTACTCCCCTGAAACCGATCATTCACTGGAAACGGGTGGCGGTATCATGAACGCGCTGCCATTGCTGGGCGATGCCCCGTTTCTGGTTGTGAACGCCGACATCTGGACCGATTTTCCGTTTGCGTCTCTGCCATCGCAACCAGTCGGCCTGGCGCATCTGGTCATGGTGGAGAACCCGGAACACCACCCGGCAGGTGATTTTTCACTGTCAGAGGGGCAGCTATCACAACATGGGCCAGCGATGCAGACATTCAGTGGTATCGGCGTGTATCGACCTGAAGTGTTTGCGGACTGCAGTCCCGGTGCGTTTCCCCTCGGTCCGGTATTAAGAAAGCTGATGGATGACGGGCTGGTAAGCGGAGAGCGTTATACCGGCAGCTGGTTTGATATCGGCACACCCGAACGACTGGATGAAGTAAATAGCGTCATTATAAATCTGCAGTGATAGCCTGGGCGGGTGTAACGGGGTCAGAT
>DAOVVG010000303.1 GCA_030632175.1 Gammaproteobacteria bacterium | reverse complement strand
ATCCGTTTGTGCTTGATTGAGATAATGCAGCAGTTCAGTGGCAGGCCAGGGAATCCAGCATGCAATCCATCGTTTCTGTAACAAACCTGTCGAAGACATACGCCAGCGGCCACCCTGCCTTGAAGGATGTGTCGCTGGATATCGCGCCGGGTGAAATTCTGGCACTGCTGGGGCCTAACGGTGCCGGAAAAACCACGTTGATCTCGATTATCTGCGGCATCGTCAATGCCAGTTCCGGCTCGGTGACAGTGGACGGTCATGACATCGTTGCGGACTATCGCAAGACGCGCAGTCTGATCGGGTTGGTGCCGCAGGAACTCACGCTCGGTGCCTTTGACACGGTGTGGAACACCTTGTGCTTCAGTCGAGGCCTGTTCGGCAAGAAACCAAACCCGGCCTATCTTGAGAGGCTGCTGAAGGAGCTGTCGCTGTGGGAGAAGAAAGACAGTGCGCTGATGACATTGTCGGGTGGTATGAAACGACGCGTGCTGATTGGAAAGGCACTGTCGCATGAACCCTCAATACTGTTTCTGGACGAACCCACGGCCGGTGTGGATGTCGTGTTACGCAAGGATATGTGGGCGCTGGTGCGGCGTTTACGTGAGTCCGGTGTCACGATTATCCTGACCACGCACTATATTGAGGAGGCCGAGGCCATTGCCGACCGTGTGGGTGTTATCAGCGGCGGTGAATTGCTGCTGGTCGATGACAAGCAGGCGCTTATGCATAAGCTGGGCAAACGGCAACTGATTGTCGAGCTTGCGGATGCTGTGAGCGCGGTGCCTGATGTGCTGGCACCCTGGGCGCTGCAGTTGTCAGGCGATGGCAGTCGGCTTGTCTATACCTATGATCCGCGCAACAGTAACACCGGTGTCAGTGACTTGTTGCAAGCGATACGGGAGGCCGGCTTGGGGGTGAAGGACCTGCAAACCACGCAAAGTTCGCTGGAAGAAATATTCGTTAACCTGCTACAGGCAAAATTATGAATACCACGGCCATCAGAGTCATCTATAAATATGAAATGCTGCGTGCCTGGGATACCCTGTTGCAGACTATTGCTTCGCCGGTTATCTCCACGGCGCTGTACTTCGTGGTGTTTGGCTCTGCCATTGGCTCGCGCATCGAGCAGGTTGAAGGAGTGCCCTACGGTTTATTTATCGTGCCCGGGCTGATGATGCTGGCGCTGCTTACCCAGAGTATTTCCAATGCCTCTTTTGGTATTTATTTTCCCAAGTTCACTGGCACGATCTACGAGATCATGTCCGCACCGGTCTCCTTTTTCGAAATCATGCTGGGCTATGTCGGGGCGGCAGCGACCAAGTCATTGATTATTGGACTTATTATACTGGCGACAGCGGGGTTTTTTGTGCCGCTGCAAATCGCGCACCCGGTTTGGATGCTGATGTTTCTGCTGTTGACCTGCATTTCCTTTAGCCTGTTCGGGTTCATTATCGGGCTATGGGCAGACAACTTTGAGAAGCTGCAACTGATTCCTCTGCTGGTTATTACGCCACTGGTATTTCTGGGTGGCAGTTTTTACTCGGTTAGTATGCTGCCGCCTGCATGGCAGACGATCACGCTGTTTAATCCGGTGGTTTACCTGATCAGCGGTTTCCGCTGGAGCTTTTTTGAAGTCTCCGATGTGAGTGTCGGTCTGAGCCTGTTTATGGTGCTGGCATTCCTGGGTGCTTGCCTGCTGGTGGTGTGGTGGATGTTCAAGACAGGGTACCGGTTGAAACAGTAGGCAGAAAGAGCGTTAAGCTGCCTGAAATAAGCCGTAGGAGCGGACCGTGTCCGCGAATGCCGCCGCCTGGTATGGATCGCGGACACGGTCCGCTCCTACAGGTGTATCTATTATTGTAGGAGCGCGTCGCATGTGCGATTGCCGTTGCCTGGCATGGATCGCGGACGAGGTCCGCTCCTACAGGTGTATCTATTATTGTAGGAGCGGACCGTGTCCGCGATTGTTACTTCTCGCGCAGCTGCAGGAAGATGATCAGGTGCGTGATGATGTAGAACGGTACCACCAGTGTCGGTATCAGGCTGAGCGGCAGGGAAGACAGGGGGTCGGTGGTCGTTGCGCCCCCAAACAAGCTTGAACGCAGTACGGTACCTGCAGTGACAGCGATCAGGAAGTCGAGCAGGCCGTAGCTGTTCCATCTCAGCAACGACTGTTTTGATACCTCGCTGCCACGTAGCAGCTTGATGCCGATGACTGTCGCGCCCACTGCGGCCATTGCGTCACCGAGGCCGGCCAGCCAGGCGAACAGCCCCGGCAACACATTGTAGGCATACAGAAACAGGAAACCGAGCCCCAGCATGCGCCAGCTGTGGAGAATGACCAGCAGTCCGGTATCCAGTGATAACACGTATGAACGGAAAGTCGGTCTGGTTTGATAGGCCAGCACAAAGCCGACGACCGGGGCAAACACGAGTACCGGCATCAGTATGTCGTTCGTTGCCAGCATGCCACTGGCAGCCAGTACGAGGGTGCCGACGACCCATCCCAGTAACAACAGAAACCAGCTACGGATGCGGCATTCACAGGATTGCATTGCTAGCGTTGTCATAGGTCACCTCGTTTGTCAGTCGGTTCTGCCTGTGGGTTTGGTCAGGCGGTTTCGTGAACGGGTTCGATGGCGCGCTGGTAGGCCGGGCGGGCTGTGACGCGCTGAATGTAGGCCAGTAGCGACGGATGGTCTTTGAGTAACTCGGGCAGCCAGGCCAGTGTTGTGCCCAGCATGATGTCGGCACAGGTGAATTGTTCACCCAGCAGGTAGCCGTCGTGATCCAGTTCTTTTGATGGTAACGGCGGGCACACTGCCGAGCGGATGCACCGGATTGCGCTCACCCTCAAACAGCTCAACGGGGCGCAAATGGTATGGCTGTGCAAGTT
>DAOVVG010000025.1 GCA_030632175.1 Gammaproteobacteria bacterium | reverse complement strand
GGCACTGTTTGAATCCAGCGCCACAGCCACTTCAATATCACGTCCGCCCTCGGCGACATCACCATCACTTATTTTGGCAAGACCCAGGCCAAGGTGGGCCATGGGATCAGATGAACTCAGTGTGATGGCACGTTCAAAGGCAGCTTTTGCTGCGGCGTTATCAAACGCGGCCAGCGCTGCAAAGCCCCGGGTAATCTGGGTCCGCTCCAGGTCCGGTGCCAGGGCAGTTGCCTTGTCTGCCGCAGCGATGGCCTGCTCGCGTTCTCCCAGCATCAACTGCAGCTCAGAGAGTCGCGCCCATGCGAGTGCTGCATCAGGCTGCTCATTAACGGCCTGCAACAGGGTGTCACGTGCGGCTGGAATCTGGTAATTGGCCTGTTGTGCATAGGACAGAGCTACTTTGGCCGCAGCCGACTGCGGACTGTATTCCACTGCCTTGCTGCCATCGACCAGTGCCTGGTCATTGTTATTTTGCACGACATTGATCACGGCCCTGAGTGCGTATGCCAGGCCGTCATTCGGGTCCTGTAGCAAGGCATCGTCGATGCTTGCCTGCGCCTCATCAACCCTGCCAACGGACAACAGCGAGGCCGCATTTTGCAGGGAGGCCTGCACATCAGGGGCTCCCCCCTGAGCCTGCCCGCCCGCAGCCATCACCGGCGGGTAGTACAACGACCACTGGACTGCATCACGCGGCCGTACGACGGTGCGCATAGTCGGTGCCTTGCCCTGCTCCGCAACGGCAGACTCACCGCCTGTCACAGAGACATCACCCTGACTGTTTGATGCGATAACCGTGCCTTCCAGCACTGTCAGTTCTGACTGTCCATCATCGACCCGGAACACGAACTCGGTGCCTTCAATGGAACCATTCAGGTAAGGCGTGTTGACTTCAAAACCACGCGGCTTGCGACTAAAGGACTGGAAAGCCCCCTTCAGCAGGCTGAGTACTGACCGCTCTTCGGTGACCCCGGAAATATTGTCGAGGCGCATGGCGGTATTCTGGTCGACGCGGAGGACTGCCTGGTTAACCAATGTAATGGTAGCGCGGCTGCGTGCAGCGGCGCGTACGGTATCACCCTGGCACAGGTCAGCACCCAGTGCAGCGGCCTGCCAATTAGAGGCACCCGTCCTCTGGACCTCAACCTGACCATCAACGGTTGCCAGGCGGCCAACCACCGTCTGGCAGGGTTCTGCCGCAACAGCAGCCCCGGTAAGCATTGTCGAAAATAAAATACCACTTTGTATGATCCTAACCAGCCTGGTAACAGCCATTAACAACTCTCCCTAGTAATAACTAAACTCACGAATAAAGCGCGCAAACAAGAACAACGGTTTAGCAGGCTACCCGTTCAATACCCAGGGTGATATGACTTACACAGCTACGATCAGGAAAAAATATTGACTCCCACCAACGCAAATGTAACGCCAGCCCCCTCCTATCCTTTTTGTGGCTTATACAGCACTTTTCTTAATTTTAACGTCTTTTCTTGTTATTTCGATTCTTTTCGCTACTTTTAGCGCTTTATCATTTAATTGGCCCGCTACAGCCAGCCTAGTACTTTAGTACAGTGTAGGCGGATAAAATTAAAAATGCTATAAAACAAACGGGCTAACCGTCTCATCCCCCTGTAAATTTTATCCAGTTACACACTGAACGATACACCAGCCAGAGCAGCTACGACCGGCTGCGATCATCAAGTTTATGGTTGGATTATCCAGCAACAACGGGGGCGATAAAAGACAGGTTTGCGACAAAAATAATGTAACTTAATTACCAATGCACGGGGAGTTTCTGGTGGAGCGTAATGCGCTTCTTTTCTATTGATATATAACCTCCCTCCTTCAGGTCTCTCAGAATACGACTCACCATCGCACGCGACGCACCCACCATATCCGCAATTTCCTGTTGTGTCATTCTCCCCGTTATCATTTCACCGTCTCTCTCCTCCGCCTGCTGCAGCAATGTGCGGGCAACACGGCCATAAACATCCATTAGCGCAAGGCTGCTGAAATTCTTTGCCAGCATGCGCATGCGACGCGCCATCGGCTTGATCAGATTGATGGCAAATTCCGGATTGCGCGACAGGCAGGTCAGAAAATTGTCGCGTGAGATAATCATGAATTTCGATGCCTCTGTTGTCATCACCGAGGCCACACGTGGCTGCTTGTCAAGCAGGGCAAGGTCCCCAAAATAATCGCCGGCATACTGATGGTTGAGTACGGCTTCGCGGCCGTCTTCAGCACTGACAAAGACTTTCACCCGACCTGACAAAATCACATACAAAGAGTACGTTTCATCATCCTGGTTGATAACAACGGCGTTCTTCTTGAATGATTTTACCGACCCTTGCCGCTCTAGCTCGGTCAGCTCTTCAGCCGTGAGCCCGGAAAACAGGTGGACATTCTCCAGCATACAAAACTCCTTAGATTGAGTAACGATCAGCAAGAACCGGGGGCGAGGACTAATTCCTTGAAATGAGGGCACCCGCAGTAGTGCTAGAATATGTAGATTCACTGACATCCTGTCAAGGCAACGATACAACCGACCGCTTGAATGAAGGGAAAACTAACAGAACCCCGTGTTATTACCGACCACCGTGGCGAACCGGTCTGCATCCTGCCTATGGGATTTTATTTTACAGATGACCGCTGGCAGGCCATCTGGCAACGCTTCGAAGATAAAGGCCAGGCCCTTTCACATGAGGATCTGCGCGCACTGTTTCCCGAGGAACCCACCCTGGAACCGCGCACCGGCAAATAAAACCGGCCGTTGCTACACACCTGCCGCCCGCAGGGCAGCGATTCTTTCTTCCAGCGGTGGATGACTCATAAAGAGTTTCTTGATGCCGGTTGCCGGTCCGCCAGAAATACCAAAGGCCGCAAATTCACCCGGCAGGTCTTGCGGCTTACTGCCACGCTGCAGGGCCTGCAAGGCCGCAACCATCTTGTCACGGCCGGCCAGGGATGCACCGCCGGCATCGGCACGAAATTCACGCCGGCGTGAAAACCACATGACAATCACCGAGGCAATAATTGACAAAAATATCTGGGCGACAATGGATGTAATGAAATAGGCCGGCCCATAGCCACGCTGCGTTTTGAACACCACACGGTCAACCACATGACCGATCACCCGCGACAGAAAAATAACAAAGGTATTGATGACACCCTGAATCAGTCCCATGGTCACCATGTCGCCATTACTGACATGGGTTATTTCATGAGCAAGTACAGCCTCTACCTCGTCTGAACTCATGTTCTGCAGCAAACCGGCACTGACGGCCACCAGCGCATTGTTACGACTCATGCCAGTCGCAAAGGCATTGGGCTCTGGCGAATTAAAGATGCCGACGTCAGGCATGCCAATACCCGCTTGCCCGGCCTGGCGTTTAACCGTGCTGACCAGCCACTGCTCGGTACTGTTGGCCGGCTGCTCGATAATTTTCACGCCCATGGAGCGTTTCGCCAGGAATTTGGACATCGCCAATGATATAAAAGAACCACCAAAGCCAATCACAGCAGACATCACCAACAGGGCCTGCAGGTTCAGATCCACGCCATTCTCGGCCAGTATGCCTTCAAAGCCAAATACCTGAAAAACAATACTGATCAGGACCAGAATGGCTGCATTAGTCGCCAAAAAGAGAGCAATTCGCATCATAGCCAGGCGCCTTCCGGGGTTCGGTTAACCGATTGTAAAAATATCATGATATCCATATACACGTTTCATTTTAATGGTGGCATTTTTGAAAAATTCAAGCATGCCACGAAACTTTTGGCGTTCTGTGCTATCTTAATATACGTCTCATGGGGGCGACTTGGCTTCGACGTGGGTTGCAAAACCTGAGGTGCATGCCGAGGTGCAGGATACCTCGTAAATCCATCTGCAAACTTATAGTTGCCAACGACGACAACTACGCACTCGCAGCTTAAACCCCTGTAGGGTGCCGTCTGACTGGAGCCGTGCATGTGCGTCCAGGTTCTTCGGAACACTCAGGCGTCGACTCTCACATGATCGCGATAAAGCACGTTCGGGGCGGATTCGCTAAAACTTAACCGAAATCGCTGGTTATCTTCCCTGCCCGTCGGGTAGTGATCAGTTAAATTAATAGACCGGGATAAGCATGTAGAGCCGATGGCAGAGGACTTGCGGACGGCGGTTCGATTCCGCCCGCCTCCACCAACCATGGATATGCCGCCTGATGGCGGCATATCTTTTTTAAGCCGACAGAATCATAACTACAGGCAACACCTCTTTATTCTTGTAGAAACCACCCACACTCATCCATAATAGTTTCTTTATTCAATCACTGAGGGAATGATTGAGAATGAAAATAACATTTTACGGGGTACGGGGATCCATCCCCTCTCCGGGTCCTGATACTTCCCGATACGGCGGCAATACCTCCTGTGTACATATAGAAACAGCCAGCGGCCAGGACCTGGTGCTGGATGCCGGCACAGGTATCCGGAATCTGGGTAAGCGACTAATAGAGAAAGACAGTACAATTAACATCCTGATGTCCCACGGTCACTGGGACCACATTCAGGGTTACCCTTTTTTTATGCCTATCTACCAGCCGGACAGACATATCCGTGTCTTCACCAGCACCAACACTGATCATGGGCAAATATTCTCGTTGTTTGACCAGATTGACGGGGCTACCTTTCCGGTGAAAGCGAATGAGCTACCGTCTCGATCCGAGTGCATAACAGAAGACTTCGAGACTCAACTGGCAATGCAGGACATCTGTATCCAGCGCATGCAACTCAATCATCCAGGCGGTGGCTACGCCTATCGCATTGAAGAAAACGGGGCATCCTGCGCATATATCACTGACAATGAACTTGAGCCCCCGGAAAAAGCATCCACGACATACGATCAATGGGTAGAATTTTGTCACGGCGTTGATGTGTTGATACATGATGCCCAGTACCTGGAGTCCGACATGCCTCACAAACACGGCTGGGGACATTCGCTGGTGTCACAGGTACGACAACTCGCGGTAGACGCAGAGGTTGGATGTCTGGTCATGTTCCACCATGATCCTGACAGAACGGATACCGAAATTGATTTCATTCAGAAAGACAATGATCATTTTTTTCGTGGCAAACGCGCCCCGTCTATCAGTCTTTGCGCTGCCGAGAACATGCAAATAAAACTCACCGCCCAACAGGATAAAGGCACACTTATTGAAGTGGGTCAGGCAGAAGCCTGACCAAGGCTGCAGGTCAGAACGCCTGAAGGCAGTATTTTCCCTTGCCACCCCTTGAAATATCCACAAACGCCTCTATCTAGGAGATATGTCAATTGTGACAAATCTATTGAGGAGGCATCAACATGTCATTAGTACACTACAAACCCGTTAATCTGTTCAATCAGTTTAATGATGAAATGAACCGCCATTTCTCCACGACACGTGCAGGCGCTGCAAACCAGGAACACGGCTGGCAGCCAGCTGTCGATATTCGAGAGGAAGACACCCGCTACCTGATTAACGCGGATGTGCCCGGCATCAACAGCAAGGATATCGAAATAACACTGGAGGACGGAGTACTGTCCATCAAGGGTGAGCGAAACACGGAAACAGGGGTTTCCGAAGAAGGCTATCGCCGCAGGGAGCGTACCCATGGCACGTTTATGCGACAGTTCACCCTGCCAGACACCGTTGATGCCAACAGTATCAGCGCATCTGCAAAAGATGGCGTCCTGGAAGTGACCATTCCGAAGCAGGACAAGCCGGTACCGAAGAAAATTACTGTCAGCTAGGACCCCTGTCTTGTCAGGTCAGGCCAGCCCGGGCCGGGTTGGCCTGACACCCTGTTCGCAAAAGAGATAACCATGAAGCAATACTCCGAGGCCTGCGAACAAAACAAAGAGCCTATCCTTGCCATCATCAGGGAAGCTTTCGCGGGTGTTCGCAATGTACTGGAAATCGGCAGCGGCACCGGGCAACACGCTGTATATTTTGCCGGGCAGTTGCCACATCTGCACTGGCAAACCAGCGATTTACCGGAAAATCACACAAGCATTCACGCATGGCTGCACGAGGCCGGACTTGCGAATACACTGGCGCCCGTCACGCTGGATACAAACAGCACTTCATGGCAGGAGCATACACCCGATAGCACATACGACGGCCTGTTCAGTGCCAACACCACGCATATCATGGGCTGGCCGGCCGTACAGGGCATGTTCGCGGGAATCGGCAAACTGCTGGAGACCAATTCCAGATTCTGCCTGTACGGACCGTTTAATTACCACGGAGACTACACCAGCGACAGTAACCGGCGTTTTGACGCGTGGCTGAAACAGCGCGACCCTGCCAGCGGCATACGCCACTTTGAAGAACTTGAAGTGCTAGCCGGTGCAAACAATATGGCACTGGAAACAGATCACGAGATGCCGGTCAACAATCGCCTGCTGGTATGGAAAAAATACTGATCTGAACAGATCACCTGTTTGTCAGCAACTGCAACAGATGAACAGAAGTACAAAATGAGGACATAAAAAAGCCGACCCTGGCGCGTTGTCCAGAGTCGACTGGCGGATCACTTCACAAAAGACGGTGTCGGGGCCGTCAAATGACAGGGTCAGTTATCAAACTGCGAAGTTACCCACGGGACAGCAACAAGTGCCAGTGCAATTGCAACGATCACTTCTTTCGATTCGTTGAATACCGAAAGCATACTCAGGCTCGGATCGCCAACCAGGTAAATACCAACTCCGATAGCAAATAATTTGTGCATCACTTTCTCCTGAACTTCATCACCCACTGATGATTATCTTATCGGCAGCCGGGGTAAAAGTTTCGTGATGCATGACCCTTATGGGTGTGCGTCAAGTCTCAGAATCAGGAATAAAAGTGCCGAATGCGGCTGTATCTCGTAAAAACCGCCGGATCTGCGGTTGCTGGCACGGGTATTTAGAACGGGTCGGGTGGCACAAGCTCCGCCGGCAGGGTAATTTTCTGGCTTTCTGCTTCCTGCATTTTTTTGTCCTGCCTTGCAGCAACACCCCGGATGCTGCCGTCCTGCATAAGATCCTGAAGGGTGATGTTATTCAGAAAACCGAAGATCTGCTGGCTGAGATCATCCCACAGCTCATGCGCAAGGCACTGACGCCCGTCATGGCAGTTACTGGCACCACTACAGCGCGTTGTATCCACCGTTTCATCCACAGCTGCCACGATTTCTGCAACAGCAAGCTGGTCGGCAGGCTTGTTCAGGGAATATCCACCCCCCGGTCCACGGGTACTGCGTACCAGTTGCTGTTTGCGCAGGCGGGTAAACAGCTGTTCCAGGTAGGAAAGCGAAATGTCCTGACGTCTTGAAATTTCAGACAGGGTGACGGGCCCTGCCTCGGCATGGAAGGCAAGGTCCAGCATTGCGGTGACGGCATAACGCCCTTTACTGGTTAATTTCAATACAAGTCTCCGTTCAGCCGGATAATCCGGTTACCAACCTGTCACAGCACCGTTCATACGTCAAGCATCCTTCCCAGGCAGAGCCGGTTCTGCCTGCTCTGCCGGTTTTTCCGGCTCGGCTACTGCTGTATCTATTTCCCTGTCATCTACATGCTTTAATACGCATGAGTCCAAATCCGGCAAATCAAGATCAGCGACCTCTGCACCCAGATCCTTCAGGCCCTTGCACATGTCTTCCAGGCGCTGATCCATTATATGGATATGATCAAGGATGCCGTTCACGGCGGTGGCGACCGGATCAGGCATATCACGGGTCGCACCGTAGGCATCAAACCCCATCTTCTTGGCAATGGCCTGGCGTTTCTCGTCCAGTTCCAAAGGTGCGCTCACCAGTCGTCCCGGAACACCCACAACAGTCATGCCTGATGCCACCCCTTTCAATACCACGGCATTGGAACCGATGCGGACACCCTCTTCTATAATGATCGGCCCCAGCACCTTGGCACCGGCACCTATAACCACATTATTACCCAGCGTCGGGTGCCGCTTACCCTTGTCCCAGCTGGTGCCACCCAATGTCACTCCGTGATACAGGGTGCAGTCGTCACCGATCTCCGTGGTCTCACCGATAACAACACCCATGCCATGATCGATAAAAAAGCGCCTGCCAATAGTGGCGCCCGGATGAATCTCGATACCCGTGTACCAGCGCGCAATATTAGAAAATACCCGCGCCAGCCACATCAGACCCAGCGACCACAGCCAGTGACTGAAACGGTGCACCAGAATGGCATGAATACCCGGATACGTTGTCAGCACATCAAACGTGCTGCGAGCCGCGGGATCACGGTCGAACACACAACGCACATCTTCACGGATTCTTTCAAACATGGTTTATCCCGGCAGAAAACATATGGCTACCCCTGTCATTCCCGTTCACAGAAGGGCCGGAAGTTCTCTCTTCGATCAACTGGCATTTCGTCACGCCCGGCACCCTCTGGTCATCTTAACAACACACATGGATTCAGTGTATGACACAGCGTGCGGTGTTAACAGTAAAACCACAGGTTCATTGACCCTTTATACCCTGTTGCGCGGCCGACAATATACCACGCAATATGTTGAGTTCATTTTCATCAGGACGGGCCCGGTTATACAGGCGTCGCAGTCTGCGCATCAACTGCCGCGGATTTTCCGGGTCAAGAAAGTCGAGTTCAATCAGAGTTTGCTCAAGGTGCTGGTAAAAACGCTCCAGCTCACCGGCATTGACGGGCACGTAACCAGGCACAGCAGCGGCTTGATCCGGCTGTTCGTGGGCAACCAGTATTTCATAACAGATGATCTGCACCGCTGCTGCCAGGTTCAGAGAACCATAATCCGGATTCGAGGGTATCTGCACCAGGTGCTGACACCGGTCTATTTCGGCATTACTCAGACCCGATCGCTCACAACCAAACAGCAAGGCCACCTCACCTTGCTCACTTTCAGCATATGCCTTGCGCGCACTCTCCGCCGGGTTAATCACCGGACACGGAATACTGCGCGACCGGGCACTCGCACCCAGCACCAGATGACATCCGGACAACGCCACCTCAATGTCTGGACACACCACTGCATTGGCAAGCACATCATCAGCACCCGAAGCACGTGCAGTCGCCTCGGCGGCAGGAAACACTTTAGGGTTCACCAGGTACAACCGGGTCAGACCCATGGTCTTCATGGCACGTGCAGTAGCACCGATATTACCCGGGTGACTGGTATTTGAAAGAACGACGCGGATTTTCGCAAGCATGCTTACCGGCTACTCCTGTGGGCTATTGAGCACTGTTATTACCGAATCAATTCAGCTGATATCAAATGGAAAGGCAATGACGTCATGCAGGGAGCCTGCACCACTGGCGATCATCACCAGACGATCCACTCCCAGCGCAACACCGGCACAATCCGGCAGTCCGGAGTCGAGCGCCGACAACAGACGTTCATCCAGACTGACAGCCGTGAGCCCGCTGTTCCTGCGACGTTCGAGTTCTTTTTCAAACCGCGCACGTTGTTCAACCGCATCCGCCAGCTCATAGAATCCGTTCGCCAGCTCAATACCGTTCAGGTATACCTCAAAACGGGCCGCCACCGGCGGGGTTCCTGGACGCAGTCGTGCCAGGGCCGCCTGGCTAACCGGATAATCCCGAACAAACACCAGCCCGGCACCCAGCTGCGGCTCAATAAGATGCGTCATTACCAGGTCCAGCCAGCCATCCAGATCATCTGCGGACAAAGCCGCACAGCTGATGTTATGTCCTGCTTGCAGCAAGACCTGTATCTCGCCCGGCGACACCGTGAACGGATCTATACTGGCATACTGAAGAAACAGTTCCCGGTAAGTCCAGTGGTGCACCGGACCCAGCGGGGCAATATTGGCAAGCACGGCAGTCAGCAACTGCTCTACCTCATCCATCAGGTCCAGGTGATCAAAGCCGGTGCGGTACCATTCCAGCAGCGTGAACTCCGGGTTATGCCGGGCGCCGAATTCGCCATCCCGAAACACCTTGCATAACTGGTAAATCGAACCACTGCCTGCAGCCAACAGGCGTTTCATCGGAAATTCGGGAGAGGTGTGTAAATACAATGATGCGCCGGCAAGTACAGGACCGTTATAGAGAGTAGAAAAACTCTCCAGCGCCGGATCCGTACTTGCTGCGCAAGACAGTGCCGGTGTGTCTACTTCAAGCACCTCACGGGCAGTAAAAAAGGCCCTGATGCGGGCCAGCAGCTCAGCCCTGAGCCTCAATGTATCGAACGAGGCAGTCGGCCTCCAGTCTTGATGCGGCTGCATAATACCGGCTCGCAGACGCAGTACGCCTGCTAGTCCTTTGCCCGCCCTACATACTCACCGGTGCGGGTATCAATCTTGAGCGTTTCCCCAATATCAATAAACAAGGGCACGCGCACAACTGCACCGGTTTCAAGCGTGGCCGGTTTACCGCCACCGCCCGAGGTATCACCGCGTACGCCCGGGTCGGTATCCGCCACCGCCAGCATGACAAAGTTAGGGGGCGTCACAGCCAGGGGCGTACCATTCCACAAGGTGACTTCACACATATCCTGCTCTTTGAGCCATTTCACTGCATCTCCAACAGCCTCAGCTGAAGCAGCCTGTTGCTCAAAGCTCTGCGGATCCATGAAGTGCCAGAATTCCCCATCAGTGTAGAGGTATTGCAGATCCACATCCATAACATCAGCCGCTTCCAGCGACTCACCGGACTTGTAGGTGCGTTCAACCACACGACCGGTCTTCAGGTTGCGGATTTTCGCCCGGACAAAGGCCTGCCCCTTGCCCGGCTTTACAAACTCGTTTTCAATAATGGCGCAGGGATCACCATCAATCATGATTTTCAGACCGCCCTTGAATTCATTGGTACTGTAATATGCCATGTGACTTTCAACCTTGTGTTACCAAACCAGTGGAAAAACGCTCGCTATGATACCCCGAATACAGAGTCAGGAACAAAGGCCGGTCTGGCAGACCCTGCTGGCGCAGGCTGTGAATTCAACGGATGAGCTGCTCAAGATCCTGCAGATTGACCCGGCACAACTGAAAACCCGGCCAGTGGCCAACAAATTCCCGCTGCGGGTACCACACGGTTTTGTGCAACGCATGCGCAAGGGGGACAGCCGGGACCCGTTATTGCTGCAGGTACTGCCCGTCCATGAAGAAACACAAACAGCCGCCGGATTTGTGTCAGACCCACTGGACGAGCTGGACGCCATGCCGGCTCCCGGGCTATTACATAAATACCGCGGCCGTGCCCTGCTGACAGCCACCGGCGCATGCGCCATACATTGCCGCTACTGCTTCCGGCAACACTTCCCCTATACAGATGCCAACCCGCTTGCGGATCACTGGCAGCAGTCAGTCAGTTATATCGCACAGCATCCTGACATCACGGAACTCATTCTCAGTGGCGGCGACCCCCTGACCCTGACCGACGCGCGCCTGCACTCCCTCACCGATCAACTGGCAGATATCACGCATTTGCGTACCCTGCGCATTCATTCACGCCTGCCGGTGGTACTGCCAGAGCGGATTGATGAAGGCCTGCTGTCATGGCTGGGTACACAACAGCTGAAGGTTGTTATAGTCATTCACTGCAACCACCCCAATGAAATTGATGCTGATGTCAGCAGGGCAATGAACCGTCTGAGCCTCGCAGGAGTAACCCTGCTGAACCAGTCAGTACTGCTGCGCGGCGTCAATGATGATGTCGCTACTCTCATCAGGCTGAGCGAACAACTGTTTTCAGCCGGCGTACTCCCCTATTACCTGCATCAGCTGGACAAGGTGCAGGGCGCCGCCCACTTTGAGGTCGACAACACGACTGCGCGGCAATTGATCGCCGGGGTAAGCGTATCCCTGCCCGGCTACCTGGTACCCAGGCTGGTAAAGGAAGTTCCGGGAATGTCCGGAAAAACCCTGCTATGAACGCTGACATCTCAATGCTGGTTGCTTATACTGGCCGCATATATATTATTTTTTGACTGGACGATTTACAGGATATGAATCTGGAACTCCCGCAAAGAAAAAAACGCGGCAAATACAGCTTTAACACGGATCCCGCAGCCCTCACAAAATGGCTCAACGACCTGCCCCTGCTAAACACCGGAAAAAGTCTGGAACTGATTGACAGCGCACTGGAACAAATCAATGCCCTGATCATCCCGACACAAAACCGACAGGAAGCACTTGAGCTCTTTGCTCCAGCAGTGATGTGCATCACCGACGCCCTGAAGAAAAAATTTCTGGGAAAACCGCAGCCATTAAAAGGCAACAACCTTTTATATGCAACGCAAACACTCGAACTTTGCAACAAGATGGCCACCGGTTACAGGATCCTGGCTGAAGACCTGCGCAGCAACAATGCTGAAAAGCCACAACTGACAACCGCCCTGCACCGGGCATTACGCTACCTGAGTGAAATACTCCTGACCAGCTACCGGATTTATATCCAGTATCCGGAAGACTTGTGGAAAACGATCAACACGCTTTATGCCATTGCAGATGAAAATAATCTCGCACAACAATCAGTGACCGATATCACCTTGCGGACACCTGCACCAAGCACCATTGAAACCGTCTACAAGCAGATTCTATTGCTGTCACTGGCCTGCCCCTACCGGCTGCGTCAGAGTGAGATACATCTTGCATACAACACCCTGTTAGACTGGGCTGACTCCAGTCAGCTGCATCGCTCTGACGATAAAGACACGCACGGCCTGTTTACCATCAATCTGCAATCAGATGACCCGCCATCATACCGTGTACTGGGTAACGGCAACGCAACTGACTCACACACACGCATCCTGGATACAAAAAACATGTCAGAGCACATACGTGAAGGCCTGACTAACAACGAAGGGACAACCCGGAAAACCACAGCGAATGATATCGAGACCATACAACGACTGATGCTGGCATGGGGTGTTATGCCGAAGCGCAAATTCGCCCGCCATCCGCAAGATGCATCGGTCAATCTGGTGATCGGTCTGAGCGCAATCCACCAGCTGGCACTGGACCCTCCCCCGGAGGAACCGGAAACGGATGACAACATCCGGGACAAGCACTATCTGCAAGACCCGACATTCGAGAACACCACAAGCATCAGTACAGGCACAACCGCAGGCCAGAGTTTTCAGCAACGGGTTGCCCCTGACAACAACCCCCTCAAGGGTGCATACGCCGCAGACAATATAGCCTCACCCCGCGTTGAGTCCTGGAAAATCGCTGACATCAGTGCCGGAGGATATTGCCTGCTTTGGGACAGTGACGAGGTTTCCTGCGCCCAGGTCGGCGAACTGGTCGCTTTGATTGAGGGAGATCATGCAGATCCTGACAAATGGCAACTGGGCACCATTCGCCGCATGATATTCACCGAGGAACGCGGGCTGGAACTCGGGATCCAGCTGCTGTCACCGGGTGCCCGGGCAGTCTGGGCGCGCCCGTGCAGGGAGGGCGTTAACACAGGCGACAGAATACAGGGGATTCTGCTACCAGAGATCAAGGCCATTAAGGTGCAGGCCTCTCTACTGCTGCCATCAATGCCCTTTCGGACCGGCAGCATGGCAACAATTGAAGAAAACAACCAGACAGATACTGTCTCACTGACGCGGCAACTGGAAAATACCGGCAGCTTTGCCCAGTATCACTTCACATCGGGGTAAACAACGGTGACAGAGACAGTTATCCGTCTCAGCATCAGCAATAAGCGTGACGCCTTCCCTGGCTGCTAGTAAAGCTCGATAAAGGCTTCCGGATACTCTACATGGCCACCGCCAGCCAGGCTCCCGTCTACCAGTTCCCTCACCGTGAGCGCATCTTCCGGTGCCGGTAAATTACAGCTCACTTGCAGGTCCTTTGCAGGTACAAAACCAAAGCGTTTATAGTATTCGGGGTGCCCCATCACCACGATAGTCCCGTAGCCTTTTTCCTTTGCCAGACTGATACTGGCGTTAATCAGTTCAGAGCCTATGCCACGGTGACTTTGTGACGGCACCACCGACATCGGCCCCAGCGCCAGCACGTTTTTCTCCGTACCATCCTTGCGCATCGGCACCCGCGTCAACAGTGCATGACCCACGATACGACCACCCAGTTCAGCGACCAGCGAAAGCTCGCGATTGTAAGTCGTTGATTCTCGCAAGGCACTTACCAGCCGCGCCTCGGCTTCCCCCCCAAATGCGCTGATATGGACCACATCGATGGCGCGGATATCCTCCGCTGTTTCGGGTCTGACGTTAATTACGTGCATAGCTGTCTCCACAAAAGAATCTTGAGCTGATCAGGGCCCGTTACAGGCGCCTAAACATCCTGATATTCAGGTACTTGCATGCTATCAGGAAAAACCGCTTCAGGAAATACCCGGCGACCCACCGGACGGGGGTTTTTGAAACCGGGATCATTATATAGGGAGTACTTCAGTCTTCCCCAGAATTGCCGAAAAACCTCTAGTCGGAGCCCGAGTCTGACAAGCACCAGTCTCAGGGCAATATTTTCACTTTCAGGAAACGGGGTCAGTTGTGAAAAACGAAGAAAGTCTACGCGTACTTATTGTCGAAGAAAGCAAAAACGATGCAGAATCCCTGGCAAACGCACTGCGTAATGCTGGCCACAGCATAGACTTCAATCATGGTTCTGAAACCAGTGAACTTGAAAGTGCCGTGCAGGAACAACACCCGGATATCGTACTGTGTGGCAGCGGCGAATCACTGCCCTCCCCGGACAACGTGCAAACCCTGCTGGGAAAACACGGACTGACTCCACCGATTATCGTTATCTCCGAGGAAGCCTCCGAGGACAAGGTCGTTGCTGCGAAAAAAACCGGTTTTGCCACCCTGATTTCCTATGATGAGCCCGACCACCTGCACCTGTCTTTCGAGAAGGAAGCAGCCTACATACGACTGCAACAGAAACTAAATGCCAGCAGCGACACGCTGCGTGACAGTGAAAACCGCTGTCACGCCCTGATAGAAAATTCCAGTGACGCAGTTGCCTACATCCATGATGGCATGCATGTATACGCCAACCAGCCCTACATGAATCTGTTTTCGATTGAGACTTCCGAAGATGTCGAGGGCACACCCATCCTGGACATGATCAGCAACGACCAACGCACAAAATTCAGAGAATTCCTGAAAAGCTACCTGGATAACCAGACGTCCGAGAACACCCTCGAAATCGATTGCATAAACCCTGCAGGTGAATCCTTTCACAGCAGCATGGAACTTGCGCCGGCAACCATGGGTGGCGAACCCTGTACGCAAATAATTATCCGGGTCAGCTCATCGAACGCAGCACTCGAGAAAAAGATCAAGACCCTGACACAACAGGACATGATCACCGGCCTTGCCAACCGCCAGTATTTCCTGCAGGTATTGAAGGAACGCATGGCCAACCCGGAAACGGACGGCGGACACCGTGCCCTGCTGTACATAACGCTGGACAATTTCAAGGCCATCCGTGACGAGACAGGTATCGAGGCAAGTGATCAGGCACTGCGGGATATTGCACAGATTCTGAAATCCAATTGCGGTGAGCAAGACTGCCTGTCACGATTCGGAGACTGCAGTTTCGCTATTCTGCACTACGACAACGACCAGGAAAAAACGCAGGGGCTGGGCGAAACCCTGCTACACGGGATCGCAGGCAATCTGTCAGAAGTAAACGGACGCGCGGTGACCATGACCGGCAGCATCGGTATCGTCACCATTAACAATCAGGGCACCGATGCACAGAGCATGATCGCCTATGCTGACATGGCATGTGATGTTGCACGCTCTGCCGGTGGCAATCAGATTCATACTCACAGTCATATCGTTGACGAACAATCCGGCAGCGAGCAGGAAGAGAAATGGGACGAACTCATTCGCGCTACCATTGACGAGGAACGCTTTCACCTCGCCTATCAGCCAATTGTCAGCCTGAAAGGTGACACACAACAACGCTATGAGGTGCTGCTCAGAATTGTCGATTCTGCCGGCCAGGTCATCCTGCCCGGACAGTTTTTTTCCATTGCAGAGAAAATCGGTCTGAGTCATGAACTTGATCGCTGGATCATTAATGCAGCATTCAGGCAGCTTGCAAAGTTGAGAAGTGAGAATAAAGACATTTCGTTTTATATAAAACTCACTGGCGGCACACTCTCGGATGCCGGCCTGGCGGAATGGATCAGTGAAAAACTGGTGGAACACTGTCTTTCCAGTGACAGCGTTGTTTTCGAAATATCAGAGCAAACCGCCATCAATGACCTGACGAGTTCCATACGGTTCACAAATGAAATCCGGAAGCTGCCATGCAGGGTAGCGCTGGAACACTTCGGGCAGAGTGACCAGCCGCAACTACTCAAACATCTCCCGGTCGATATCCTGAAAATTCACAGCGAACTGATCAGCGGTCTTGGCAATAACAAGGACCACCAGTCAAGGGTGAAAGAAATTACCGGAATGGCCAGAGAATCAGGCCTGCAATGCATTGCCGAATGCGTGGATGATGCCGGCAGTCTGGCCCATCTCTGGCAGGTTGGGATTGATTTTATCCAGGGTAACTTTGTGCAGGAACCGTGCAAGACCATTAATTACGATTTTGAAGAAGAAACAGCCTGAACGGATTGGACCAGCATGCAATACAGAGACACCCAACCTGTCAGCAACGTACCGAGCCGCTATCTGCCGGCATACCGGAACGTAATGCCGTGCTCAGTCGAACACCAGCGAGACCAGTCCGTCAGCCAGTTTGGGTTCAAACCAGGTCGATTTTGGCGGCATCACCTCACCGGCATCGGCCACCGCCATCAGGTCTTCCATGCGTGTCGGATACATGGAGAAGGCAGCCGCCATCTCGCCACTGTCAACCCGTTTCTCCAGCTCGCCAAGACCACGAATACCGCCGACAAAATCAATACGGGTATCGCGGCGCGGGTCTTCAATGCCCAGCAGCGGCGCCAGCAGGTTATCAGCGAGCAAACTGACATCGAGTCTGCCAACAGGATCCTCCGGGATCAGGTCCGGCCTGATCGCCAGGCGATACCATTGCCCGGCAAGATACAGCCCAAAGATACCAGGGCCTTCCGGTTGTACGGCGACTGCCGCAGGACTGACGCTGAAACTTTCACTAATACGGGCCAGCAAGGTCTCCGGCGTCATGCCGGCAAGGTCCCTGACTATCCGGTTGTAGTCAAGAATCTGCATCTGGCGATGCGGAAACACAACCGCCAGGAAACCATCCGTCCCGGCATCACCCCGGCGACTGGCAGCTACCCTGGATGCCGCCGCAGAGCGATG
>DAOVVG010000298.1 GCA_030632175.1 Gammaproteobacteria bacterium | reverse complement strand
GCGTGCCGGTCTTGTCAATAAGAAAGGTGGAACGGACGATGCCCATCTTTTTGACGCCGTTTTTTTCTTTTTCCTGCCAGACGCCGTACGCTTCGCACAGGCTTCCATCGGTATCCGCCAGCAGTTCGACCTTGAGGTCAAACTTGTCAATGAATTGCCGGTGGCTGTCGCAGTTGTCCTTGCTGACACCGATGACCACGGTATCGAGTGCGTCAAACCGGTCGATTAATGCAGTGAACTGGTTGGCTTCAACGGTGCAGCCAGGCGTGTCATCTTTGGGGTAGAAGTACAGCACGACGTTTTTGTTGCCGGTGAAATCCGCAAGGCTGACAGTTTTATTGGCCTGGTTGGACGCGGTGAAGGAGGGCGCGGTTTGTTGTGCAGTTAGCATGATATCCTGTCCTTACATATTTTTACCGGGTGTGAGTGCCGGGCAGAACCGGTTTCTGCCGACCCGTTTTTAAATCATCGTTACCATGTTCGAACGCGACCGCTGTCGACATGCACGAAGTCGGATTTCTGATAGTAGCCAACGCCGCCAAGTTTCAGTGCAATAGCCGCATCACGCAGGCGTGCAGTTTTCACATCGCGCAGGCGAGTGTCGATGGCCTTGCCTTCCATGTGCAGACTGCGTTTGGCAACATCACGTCCTTTTGCCCGCAGCATGGCATTGGTTTCGGGAGAACGGTAGGCGGAAATAATTTCAAAGGTACCTGACCCGCCAAAATGGGCGCGCAGCCTGAACAAGATATCCAGCGTGGCAGGGTCGATGGCTCGCACATCGCCGTTGCGGAAATCGCTCAGGAAGTTATTGATCTGTTCGAGTGCTGCGGGAATATAGTGGTTGCCGTCATGGTAGACAACAGCGAGGCTTTCTTTGGTATGGGTGTGGTAAAAATACAGCTGTCGCCTGCTATCGATTGAAGATGCCGTTGTCCGGCTGAATAGCAGCATTAGTATGATGAGTATCAGCGACACTGCCGTGTGCCGGCCACCAGAAGTGTATTTCTGACCGGCTTCAATTCGGGCAGGGATGTCCGGTATAGTCTGGTCGCAGATTAACTCACGCATGGGCAATTATTTCGGGGGCACAATGAATTCAATTTCACTATCTCGGTATGGCGTAGCAGTATACCTGATTACAGGTTTGCTGGTGTACAGTCTCTTTACATCAGGTACGGTCAACGCAGCGGCAGGTAACCAGCCGTTACAGTCCCGTATGAGCCAGCTGGCTGAGCGTGGCAGCCTTGAGCTGGAAGGCGAGGTCATCAACAGCACGCAATTCCTGCCCGAATTTTACCGGCAGCGTGATTACCGGCTGGCCTGGAATGCGCACATGGATAATGCCAGGGCGCTGTCGGATCGCATTCTGTCCAGTCACGAGGAGGGTCTGGTTCCCGCTGATTACCATGCGGCCGCGATACAGCGCCTGCTGGCGGAGTCCTCAGGAAAACGCTTGTCAGAAGCCCGGCAGGTGGACCTCGATATCATGCTAAGTGAAGCGCTGGCGCGCTATGCTTATCACCTGCGCTTTGGCAAGGTCAATCCGCAAAGACTTGATGCTGACTGGAACATGCAACGTTCATTCAAGGGACAGGACCCGGTGGTGGAGTTGCAGGCGGTGATTGATTCTGCCGACCTTGAAGCGCAACTGAATGCAAGTACCACCCAGCTGCCCGTTTATAAACAGTTCAAGCAGGCACTCGCAAGCTACGAGGCAATACGTGCTGCGGGCGGATGGCCGGTGATACCAGAGGGCCAAACGATCAAGCCCGGCATGCAGGATGCGCGCGTGCCTCTGTTGCGCGAGCGTTTACAAATAACCGGTGATCTGTCGACTGCGGTGGCAAATGGTTCATCTGAATACGACGCGATGCTGGAAGAAGCCGTTAAGCATTTCCAGTTACGTCATGGCCTGGATGCGGACGGTGTCGTGGGCAAGGGAACGCTGGCTGCCATGAATATCCCGGTAGCTGCTCGCATTAACCAGATACGCGTGAACCTTGATCGTGCGCGATGGGTGTCACAGGACGTTCCCGAGACGTTTGTTATTGTCGATATCGCCGGTTTCAATGCGCGTTTGTTTCGTAATGGCGAGGTGGTCTGGGACGAGCCTGCGCAGGTAGGCAAGCCGTATCGCAAGACGCCGGTCTTTCGGGAAGACATGACTTACCTGGAGCTGAACCCGACCTGGACAATCCCGCCGACCATCCTGGCGAAGGATATTCTGCCGAAGATGAAGAAGGATTCCTCGTATTTGCAGAAAAAGAACATGCAGGTGCTTACGCAGGATGGCAAGGTGGTTGATCCGGGCACGATTGACTGGTCATCGGTATCTGCAAAAGGCTTCCCATACATCATCCGCCAGACACCGGGGCCTCACAATGCACTGGGACGGGTCAAGTTCATATTCCCGAATCCACACTTTGTTTATTTGCATGACACACCCAGTAAGGAATTGTTCAATCGCAGCAGTCGCGCCTTCAGTTCCGGCTGTATCCGCGTAAGAAACCCGTTCCGTCTCGCCGAGTTGCTGCTGCAGGATCAAGACGGCTGGGATCGCAGCAAGATCGACTCGGCGATAGACAGCCTCAAGCAACAGCGTGTCTCCCTGACCGAGCCGGTGCCGGTGCTGCTGCTGTACTGGACAGTGAATGTAGATGCCGATGGCACGGTTTACTTTAAAGAAGATATTTACGAGCGCGATGCAAAAGTGCTGGCAGGACTCGACGGTGGGTTCAAATTTGACGCACCAGCTGATTCACCGGCCTGGTTGAAATAGAAAAGACAATCGCGGACGAGGTCCGCTCCTACATCTGTTGTACCACCTGTAGGAGCGGACCTCGTCCGCGATACGGTAGTCGGTTAATAGAATGAACCCCGACGGGTACGTCGCGTTGCTCCTTTACCCGTCCTACGAAGAGTATTTGCTGTTGCCCCGTTAACTCCCTCTCCCTCCGGGAGAGGGTTGGGGAGAGGGGATATAACAGGGTAACTGTTTGATAGCCGGTTTTTCAGTTTTACT
>DAOVVG010000137.1 GCA_030632175.1 Gammaproteobacteria bacterium | reverse complement strand
GATTTACTACCGTGCCCGGCTGTCGCGCATTTATGCCGCCGACCTGCTGGGTGCCGGCCTGGGGAGCATCGGTATCCTGGCGCTGTTGTTTGCCGTACTGCCCCTGCAGGCACTGACGCTGCTCGGCTTGCTGGGTATCGGTGCCGCGCTGCTGGCAGCCTGGGAATTGCAGCAAAGACTGGCCGCCGCCTGGCTACTGCCGCTCGCGCTCGGGCTACTGCTGCTACCCGACAACTGGAGCACGCTGGAGATGTCACCCTACAAGGGCCTGGGCCAGACCTTGTTGATCAGGGACAGCCGCATTATTGCGCAACACTCCAGCCCGCTGGGGCTGCTCAGTGTTGTGGAGAGTCCGACCATCCCGTTGCGGCATGTCCCCGGCCTCAGCCTCAATGCCACCACAGAGCCGCCAGCACAGCTGGGTGTATTCACCGACGGGGAGGGCCTGTCCGTTATTAGCCATTACAATGGCGACAGACAGACACTCGCACATCTCGACCAACTGACTTCCGCACTGCCTTACCACCTGCTGCCGGTCAAGCGGGCACTTATTCTTGGTGCCGGTGGTGGCGCCGATGTATTGCAGGCCCGCTACCATGACACTGCGGTCATCGATGCCGTGGAACTGAATCCGCAGTTCGCCCGCCTGGTGAGTACGGATTACGCAGACTTCGCCGGTCATATCTACCAGGCGCCGGGGGTGACCCTGCACGTCACAGAGGCACGCAGCTTCGCCAGCAGCAGCCCGGGTGACTATGACCTTATCCAGGTCTCGTTACTGGATTCTTTCAGCGCCTCTGCCTCGGGGCAATATGCATTGAGTGAAAATCACCTGTACACCACCGAGGCACTGGCTGAATTCATGCAGCAACTTGCACACGGCGGCTTCCTCTCGATTACACGCTGGATAAAATTGCCGCCCCGCGACACCCTGAAGCTGTTCGCAACGGCGATCGCCGCCTTGCGTGCCAGCGGCGTCACTGCACCGGAACAGCAACTCATCCTGATTCGTGGCTGGCAAACCAGCACCCTGCTGATCAAGAACAGTCGCGTCAGTCCAGAGGAGATTGACCATGTGCGTAAATTCTGCGCCGCCCGATCATTTGATGTCGCCTATTACCCGGGCATCACGCGCGACGAGAGTAACCGTTTCAATCGCCTGCGGGAGGCCTGGTTTTATGATGCCGCCAGTGCATTGCTTGGCGATGACCCTGAAGGGTTCCTGCATGACTACAAATTCAACTTGTACCCGGCCAGTGATGAACAACCGTATTTTTTTCACTTCTTTAAATGGCGGACATTGCCGGAAATCCTGCAGCTGCGCGCACGGGGGGGTGCCCCACTGGCCAATACCGGTTACCTAGTACTGGCGGCCACGCTGGCACAGGCAATCGTTGCCAGCCTGCTGCTGGTCCTGCTGCCGATCTGGATTTATCAGCGACGCATCAAACCCAAACCACAATCCGTACGTCGTTCCAGGGTCGTTGGCTACTTTTTTATTCTCGGGCTGGCTTTCCTGTTCATCGAAATCGCCTTCATCCAGAAATTGCTGCTGTTTCTGCACCATCCACTGTATGCCGTCGCAGTGGTACTGAGCAGCTTTCTGGTGTTCTCGGGACTTGGCAGTGCCTTGCTGGGGCACCTGCAGGCGTGTGGCACAGCAGGCGACGGGCGCCGGTTGCTATCCCGGGCCGTTATCGCCATCGTGGTACTTGGCACGGTGTACCTGCTGTCGCTTGGCAACCTGCTGGATCAACTGTCGACACTGCCCGATGCCGCCCGCATCCTGATCAGCATCACCCTGATTGCACCGCTGGCATTCTGCATGGGCATGCCGTTCCCGCTGGGTCTTTCGCGGCTGGCAGAGCATGCACCCGATCTCATTCCATGGGCATGGGCGATCAACGGCTGTGCCTCCGTGATCAGTGCCGTACTGGCGACACTGCTGGCCATTCACCTGGGGTTCTCCACTGTTATTGCCGTGGCACTGGTCTTGTATGCCCTGGCCCTGTGGGTGTTTCCCGCAGCCTGCAAATCCTGAACGGCGCTGCGATTATTTTTACGTCTGCAAGGTGCTCCTGCAGAATTGATTACCCTGCAGGGTACGCGCAACCTGGTTCTGTGTATCGATGCCAGGTATCACTGAAATCAGGACAGACTATCTATATCGGGTTGAACCCGCCCTGACTTCCACACATTCAATCAAAGACGCTGAACTTCCTGTTTGGGTCTGTTCTTGCTCTTCAGGGTGGCTTCCCTGTTAGTTAATCCTGGTAACGTAATAAAGAATCACACTGATGACTATCCATGCCACCGGGTAGATAACCAGCAACCGGAAGCGTTTACGCCGCCGCGCCTTACGTTCCTGCTCCTGCATAGCCATTACTTTCTTCTCCTCATGATTCAACGTTGGCGGGTGTGTTGAACACAGCATCACAGACAGCGATAGTATGAAGCCGCCGCCGGATAATCATATTTGAGTGACTGAAATGTGCATGCCCCATTTTGCTACCTTCCAGACATTCAAGCAATAATACTGAACTTCCGGGTTGTGGTTCTGCCCCGTTCTGGTGGACATTCGGTATTTACGGGGGAGGGCGGGATTATTTACTCTGACATCCTTTAACGGCTAAACGCCACGACTGGCGAACCAGATAGTGTGTCTCGCACCTTTCGACCCATGCGCACGGACATGCACCTCATCCACCTCAAACCCTGTCTTTCGCAGTCGTTGTAAAAAGTGCTTGTCTGGACCGGCCGACCAGACTGCCAACACACCTTTAGGGCGCAATGCTGCGTAGGCCTCGGTTAACCCGTTAATGCTATAGAGCCAATCGTTCTCCTTGCGAGTGAGTCCCTCAGGGCCGTTATCCACATCAAGCAGGATGGCGTCATAAGTTTGCTCTCCGGCCACGAGCACACGAGCGACATCCCTCTCGTTTACGGTTACCCGTGGATCCCGGAGCGGGTGACCGGTATGTTCCCCCAGCGGGCCTTTGTTCCAGGCCACCACTGCCGGTACTAATTCCGCCACTACGACCTGTGCCTGGTTGCCGAGGTGCTGGAGTGCTGCAGCCAGGGTGAATCCCATGCCTAATCCTCCGATAAGCAGTCGGGGCTGTGCGCAATTCGCCAGCCTGGCACAGGTGTGTTCCGCCAGCGCATCTTCGGAACCATGGACACGGCTGTTCATTAGCTCGCCACGCCCCACGATCTTGATCGAGAATTCATCGTTTCGCTGGTACAGGCGTAACTCTCCGCCGTTACCGGGCACCTGTGCACTGTCGAGCAATATCCAGGGGGTCATAAACGTCTCAATCTGTGGTGAGTAGTGCGCAGTGAGTAACCAACGTGGCCAGGTGGCCGTTGATGGTTACCGGATTTTCCTTGCCTTAAAGTATCGTCCCTTTATTTTTCCTGTCGAGAGTTGTTGCAGCGCCCTGTCTACCATGGAACGTTCGATGGCCACGTAGGATTGGCGATCAAAGATGTCGATCTTGCCGACCTGATCGCCTGCAATACCGGACTCGCCGGTTAACGCGCCCAGTATATCGCCGGGGCGTACTTTGCCCTTGCGTCCCCCGTCAATACACAGTGTGACCATGGGTGGCCTTAAATCAGGTTTCCGGATTGCTTGTAAACTATCGATTGTAGAATAATTGATCGGACTTTTCTGGTAATCCTCAATCGCATTCACCCGCTGTGACTCGGCAGCGGTATACAGGCTTAAGGCAAGTCCTGATTTTCCCGCGCGGCCGGTGCGGCCGATACGATGAATGTGTACTTCCGGGTCATAGCTCAGCTCAAAATTGATGACCGCTTCCAGGTCCTTGATGTCGAGACCGCGTGCGGCAACATCGGTCGCCACCAGGATAGAACAGCTCTTGTTGGAGAAGCGCACCAGTGTTTGATCCCGCTCGCGCTGCTCCAGGTCACCATGCAGTGCAAGGACACTAAACCCCTTTGCCTGCAACGTATCTGCGACTTTCCGGCACAGCTGCCTGGTGTTGCAAAAGATTACGCAAGATGCAGGATTGTAATGACCCAGTAGCGTTACCAGCGCAGTGAGGCGATTGCCCGGGTCGGCCACTTCAAAAAATACTTGCTCGATCCTGTTCCTGGTATGCGTTGCCGCAACGCTTACGCTGCAAGGATTCTTCTGCATGGACGCGCTGATATGTTTAATTGCTTCAGGATAGGTAGCGGAAAACAACAGGGTTTGCCTGCTCTCGGGTGTTGCGGCAACGATTTCAGCAATGTCTTCGTAAAACCCCATATCGAGCATTCGGTCCGCCTCGTCCAGCACCAGTGTTCTTATCCTGCCGAGCTTGAGTGACCCCTTGCGTAAATGTTTCAGAATCCGTCCAGGCGTACCCACGATGATATGGGCACCATGCTCCAGAGAAGCCGACTGTGGTCTGTAAGACATGCCACCACATAACGTAAGCAGCTTGATGTTTGGGATAGCGCTGGCCAGGCGGCGTATCTCCTTGCTCACCTGGTCGGCCAGTTCCCGGGTGGGGCACAGTACCAGCGCCTGCACGTTGAAGTCCTGTGCATTGAGTCGAGTGAGTAGTCCGATGCCAAACACCGCCGTCTTGCCGCTGCCGGTCTCGGCCTGGGCGATGAGGTCATCACCTTGCAAGGTTGCAGGCAAGCTTTCCTTCTGCACCGGTGTCATAACCTGATACCCCATGGATTCAAGGTTAGCCAATAGAGAGGTATCTAAACCCAGCGTGGAAAAAGAAGTCATGGTCATCGCTATATTGTTTGTGGGAAAGCCGTTCTGGATATTGTCGGTAGTCCGACACAGAAAAGAAACAGGTCTGTCGGTCATTCAGCCTTGCTGAATGACATGCTGCGGATTAAATTGCGGCTTTTGCGTGGTAATGACATGGTAGAAAATGCCTGCACATTATTGACTTACGCCTCTGAGGCGGCATATGTGACCGGATGCTGACTGTTATCAAGGGAATAAAACTCTTTGGTAAATCATCTATATAGTTGGTACATTGTGTGTTCACCAGCATTTGAGGCTGTTTATGAAACATTCGATTATCCTGGTTGAAAGTTTGGCGCTGGCGCCATCTGCCAGTGGCCTGCGGAGTTGTCCATGAGTCAATCCAGGTATGTAGAGTGGTTTGGGATCGCAGTTTCGCCACGCGTTATGAGGCGCTCAGCGTGCTATGCAATTGTCGTCGGATCCCTGTTAATCCTTATCAATCACGGGGCCTGCATCCTGGATGAAATGTACACGCCTGAATGTTTCCTGCAATCAATATTGTCTGTAATCGTGCCTTACATCGTCGTCACCGTTTCAAGTGTTCAGGCAACGATTTCGAGCCAAGGTTAATGTAAAATAAAATCCCCGTTTATATAGCCCGTCTACCTCGCGGATGGGGCTTGCGTCGTTATCATGACGGCGTCTATGTTGACCGCACCACCATTCCGCAGTACGAATATTCCATAGACTTACCAGTCTAAACGGCAAGTTCTCGCCGTAAATATCAAAGCGGCGAACTCTCGTGCGCGTCGTTGGCAACTAATTTTTGTGTGTTCGGGTGTTTTCAACACTATCGGCCGAACTCGGGCGTTTAGAGTGAAATTCTAGTAGCAGGTCTCAG
This sequence comes from Gammaproteobacteria bacterium, assembly GCA_030632175.1. Lineage (GTDB taxonomy): Bacteria > Pseudomonadota > Gammaproteobacteria > UBA9214 > UBA9214 > UBA9214. Next base: position 1,100 of record DAOVVG010000137.1, on the reverse strand, counting down.
CCCCCCCCCCTCCTCATTAATCCTGCTATTCCTGTCGCCATTAAGCGTGGTCTGTCCCCTGCTCCCGGTGAGTTTAATCACACCGTCTACGTTGCGCATACTTTATCAGCGAGATGTTTTGCGGCTGTTTTTGTTGCTTAACAGGCGGTTACGATTTGTGTGTTCAGGCTTTCTTGCTTTCCGTGAAAGTTGGTCTACTTTTAGTACCTGCTAGTCAATAAAAAAGCAGGTGGCGATACATGGAGAAAAAGCATTCCAAGGGAGGCCTTAAATGAAAAAATCGCACATGGTAAGTATGGTTTTTACTTGCTTGCTTACAGTTGGTCTTGCCATATCGGCAAATGCGGCTGTCAGTGACAGCTATTCATCCGATAAGCAAAGCGTAAGTTTTGGCAGTGAGAGCGCATCGCAGTCCAGCCAGCAATCAACGGTAACGGGGCTGGTGTCTGACGAAGTCCTGTTGATTGGCGCTGCGATTATCGGGTTAATTGGTATATCCATCATGCGCAAGACCTTACACTAAATTCTTTAGTTATATTTCCTCCTTGCTGCGGCCTTCATGGCCGCTTTTTTTATGTGCAGGTCAGGTACAGGCGAGCGTATTTATTGTTGCGCTTGACGAGTTATTGACGCTTTGTTCGTCTCGGGATGGATGATGTTTTTTTGACTCACCTGATTAGGCAGAGTTGTTAAATTCTGCACTGAAAATTTCCCTGTCATTATTGTTATAGCTGGAATATTCTTTGCGTCGAGCGAAGGATGCACTCACTGATGGTATTCATGGCATACGCACACTGGAGACGATTATGGAGCATCCTCACGGGATTATGATACTGGGCACGTTCTGGCTTATCTGCCTGGTGATAGCAACTGTAGGCTGGGCAGTCTGGAACCTTTTGTCATAATCTGACTGAGGTAAAGGGGGCAGCAGTAACGGCTGCGTAAATAGCGGCGACCTTTGTGTCGCCGTTTTTTATGGGCGGGATAAAAGAAACGCCTCGTCCATGAGGCGTTGAAGTGACACGGAACGGGAGGGAATCCATGCCATAGTTAAAAGCCTACTGAACAAATTGCAGCGCGTATATTGCACTTAGGTACAG
>DAOVVG010000075.1 GCA_030632175.1 Gammaproteobacteria bacterium | reverse complement strand
TAGTGCGCGTCTGGATCAGTGTCAGCGTCTCGAACAGTTCATCCATGGTGCCAAAACCGCCTGGAAATGCGACCAGCGCCTTTGCCCGCTGCAGAAAGTGCATCTTGCGCAGTGCGAAATAGCGAAAGCTGAAACACAGGGATGGTGAGATATAGGGATTGGGAAACTGCTCGTGCGGCAGATTAATATTCAGACCAATGGTCTTGGCACCGGCCTCGAAGGCACCGCGATTGGCCGCCTCCATGATACCGGGGCCACCACCGGTCATGACGACAAGGCGGGAATCCAGCGAACCATCACCGGACTCGCCCACCAGCCGCCCGAACGTCTGTGCCACGGTATAGTAATGACTCTTCTCCAGGATGCGCCGGGCCACGTTGAGTTTGCGTTGCACGACAGGGTCATCGGGCTGCTCCTGTAGCGTCTGTTCCAGCCGCTCAACGCGGCGCTTCGCGGTAGCCGGTTCTGCAATACGGGTACTGCCAAACACCACAACCGTATGCCGGACACCCTGCTCTGTCAGCAACAGTTCGGGCTTCAGGTATTCAAGGTGCAAACGCAAGCCACGGGCCTCGTCGCGCTCCAGGAAATCGACGTCCTGGTCAGCACGCCGATAGCCGGGAGAATCCAGCAGTATCTGCGTGCGCGCCGGAGCTTCGGGATCTTCCTCAAAGGTCTTGGGCTGAAATTCCGGTAGCGGCTCGCGCCGCTGCTCAGGATTTGGCGGTAGCGGAATATCCATTCGGCTCACATCATCCTTCGCCGTCATGGGACCCCCCGTTTAATGCCTGTCGTTTCAACTTGAGTCCCTGTTGATAACTCTGCGCGTCACCAAAAGCAAAAAAACGCGGGTAGCGTTGATGCGCATCAATGACACGATGGGCATGACGGATCGGGCACCAGTACTGCTCGGTACGTGAAATAATTTCACGCGTATAACCGATCACCCCGTTGCCATAGCCGCAATAGGTACAGTTAATCTTCTCAATGGTATTCAGATAAGCCAGCAAGTGGCGGTCATTGACCAGGTAGTCGCGTCGGGGCACGCGCGGCACACCATAGGCACGAAAACAGATGTGCTGGTAAACAGTAAAACTCAGGTCAATAATTACCAGCGGCACAATCATGCTGTAGATGACCGGTGCTGTAACCACGCTACGCCAGTCGGCATCCAGCAGGTAGCGGAATGAACTGACTCGATAGCGCTGCTGCAGTTGCTGAACTTCCCGGGAAACACGCACCCTGCCGTCTTCCAGGGTGTAACGGAATTTTTCACGCGTTTCTTCAAAAAACTGCTCGAGTTGCTCCTGGAGACCACGCATGTCCTCCAGCAGTTTACTGATATCGGTGTACATAAATTGCCCCCTGTGTCAGACACACACTCGTAACTATAACCTATATAAGGGATACCAACGTCCTTGTGACACACATCAAGACAAGAACAGATAATTATCCGGGGACACAGGCACTCAGCCAGTGTCAATTCAGGCTAACGGTTGATTCAGCATGGGGGATATCACCGAGGTTGCGTGAAACCGGACACTGTTTCATCTGCGACACGATCACGTCGATATCACCCGGCGTTGACTCACCGCTACCGAGCCGCCCGGAAAAGTGTACCCGCAAGGTTTCCATATGCCAGTCCTTGTCAGTAGCTATCGAAATACTGCCCTCGGCACTGTTCAGCAGCAGGCCACGCCTGGCACAGGTGAGCCGAAAGAAAAGATGCTGGCAGGTGAGTATTGAATAGACGAATATGTCAAAACCCGGCGCGGCAAGCCCCAGATCCAGCAATTGCCACTCGTTATCAACCTTGTGCTCAACCTCAAGGCCGGCAATGTCATTGGCATTACCCTCGTATCTGCATTTCAGCCGCATATTAAAATTTCGTTCACTCACAATAATTTCCTTAAATCAGAAGCATACAACCGAGCCTACGCGAGGCCACCAGCGCAGAATATTGAGCCAGATCAAATGCACGCTACTTTTTCGAGGCCATTAATTCAGTGATGCCAGCGCATGGTGTAATGGCTGACCATATCGCGCCATAATAGACAGGTCGAACAAACCGGGCGCAGTGCCTGAACAGGTAATTATCCGGATACCGAACCATGCAGGACAATGCACTGATTAAGGGGCTGCTGAATCCCCACATCTACAACCACGATACGGATTGCATCCGTCTGATCGAGACCCACTGTGCCTGGGTAGTATTGACCGGACAGTATGCCTACAAGATCAAGAAGCCGGTGAACTTCGGCTTCCTGGATTTCTCAACACTGGAAAAACGGCATTTTTATTGCGCCGAGGAAGTCCGTCTCAACCGGCGCTTCGCCCCCGACATCTACCTGGAGGTAGTGACCATCACCGGCACCCCGGCATGCCCGCACCTCGGCGGTGACGAAGAAATCCTCGATTACGCCGTCCGCATGCGACAGTTCCCCGACAATGGATTACTGAGCCAGCTGGCATCACGCCAGGCACTGGAGACTGCACACATTGACCAACTGGTTCATACAGTGAGCAACTTTCACCGGCATGCAGACAGGGCAAGCAGCAGCGACATTTTTGGAGACCCTGCACATACCCATCACTGGGTGCAGGAGAACTTCCGGCACGTACAATCACTGCTGGCATCGACAGACAAAACGGATGTGGTCGAACAACTGCGGCAGTGGTCAGAAAACGAATATGGACACCTGAGCAGCCTGTTGCAGGCGCGCAAGGATACAGGGGCAATCCGCGAATGCCACGGTGATTTGCACCTCGGTAATATCACCCTGATCAACGGGTGCGTTACACTCTTTGACTGTATTGAATTCAATCCTGAATTACGCTGGATAGATGTTTTTAGCGAAATCGCCTTTGTACTGATGGATCTTGACGAGCGTGGACTGGCACATTTCGCCAATCGTTTCCTGAATGGTTACCTGCAGGAAACGGGTGACTATACGGGACTCGGGGTATTGCCTTATTACCAGGTATATCGCGCCATGGTGCGTGCCAAGGTGGCGATACTGCGTCGCCAGCAAACGCAACAGGGATCCACCGACCACGCGCAGGCAGACGCAGAATACCGGCAATACCTTCAACTGGCGCTGCGCTACACTACGCGGCCGCAAGCTGTCATGGTAATTATGCGCGGCCTGTCAGGTTCCGGGAAATCCACCGTCGCCCGTGATCTCTGTGAACATACCGGAATGATCCAGTTACGCTCCGATGTCGAACGCAAGCGTATGGCAGGCCTTGCCGCGACTGACGCGAGCCACTCCGGGACCGATGCCGGACTGTATACCGCTGACAGAACGGCGGGCACCTATGAACACCTGTGCACGCTTGCAAAATCCGTGCTTGATAGCGGTTACAGTGCAGTCATTGATGCTACCTTCCTGAAACGCGAACACCGCGACCGCTTCAGGGCACAGGCAGCCGCGACCGGCACGCCGTTTCTGATAATCGAATGTATCGCAGAGGCCGAAGAGCTTGAGCGGAGAATTCTGTCACGCCAGACCAGCCAACGTGATGCTTCAGAGGCCACACTTGATGTGCTGCACGCACAACAGATGGCCGATGAACCGCTGACCGATGATGAGCAACCGTTTTTACTGCGTGCAGATACCCTGCACAAGGACAACAAAAGCATCCGCACTGCATTCCAGCACTGGTTCAGGAACCAGACGACCCACCCGTAATCCCGAACACACAGGCATTGAATCACCATATAGGAGTCTTTAATTGACCGAAGTCAATTAAAGACGGTAACCGGTATCTTATGCTGGGCATATGAGCTTTCTGCCTGTTCACAGTCGACAGTTATCCCGCCAGCAGCGCTTTTCCTGTCTGCAGATGTGCCTGTCAACCCTGTTACTGCTGGCCTCACTCGCTGCCGTTGCCGGCGAACCGTGTCAGCCCTTTGAAGGCGGCCGCGTCGATGCCCGCATGCTTGAGGTAATGCGCCGCGCGGCCAGCGAGGGGCGCCTCTATCGCGTCGATCCTGGAAGTTCCAGGGTTGGATTCTGTATCCGGTATTTTCCGCAGCAGGAATTCCGGGGTGAATTTACCCATATCGTCGGCGGCCTGGTGATGCCCTCCACCATGCACCAGTACGGTCAGGCATTGCTGCTGATCCATACCACCACCCTGAATGCCAGCAACGAGAACCTTGTACCGCTGGTAAAGAGCCATGAATTCATGGACACCAGCCGTTATCCCGATATGCTTTTTCAGGGACGGGCATTTGAGTGGCTGGGTCCGTTACAGGGCTATATCTACGGTGATCTGACTCTCAAGGGCATAACACAACCGGTCGTATTCAATGTCGGTATTGAGATTCTTGATGAGGGACTGGGGAATCTGCCGGATCGCATCCGGCTGCAGGGCAAAGGACAGGTAAACCGATACCAGTTCAACATGCGCAGCCACCGGCTTATGATCAGCGGGACCGTGGAGCTGTGTCTGGATGTTGAACTGGTACCCTGGGGTTCCTGAGTCAGGACCTTCCTGCCGTATCCCGCGCTCTGCCCCTGAATAATAACGCCCTCGTTGTTACATGTAAGTGACAGGAACATTAGCCATCTGCGGAATGGACCGATAATATAGGTTACATGCGCAAGATCGAAGCAAAAGTCACCCCCTCACGTACCCGGCCGGGTACTGCGTAACGTGTCAGTCACACTTGCAAAACTTTATAACGCACTGGTACTGAAGAAACCCGGCGTCACCCTGCTTATAGTTGCCCTGGTCACCACATTTTTTGCCGGCCACGTTCCTGATTTCCAGCTCGACGCCTCTGCAGATTCCCTGATACTGGAAAACGATCAGGCACTGCGCTATTACCGCTCCATTCGTGCCCGTTATGGCTCGGATGACAACCTGATTGTTACCTATACACCCGACAGGGACCTGTTCAGTGACGAGGTACTTGCTGATTTAAGGGGTTTGAGAGACAGCCTGAGTGAACTGAAGCGGGTCGAATCGGTAATCAGCCTGCTGGATGTTCCCCTGATCAGCAGCCCGCCCATCACTCTCACCGAGATGACCCGCCAGATACGAACCCTGGAGACGCCGGGAACAGACAGGACGCTGGCCCGACAGGAATTCATAACCAGCCCGATTTACCACAACCTGCTGATCAGCGATGATGGCGCCACCACGGCACTGCAGATCAATTTCAAACGCGATAACACCTATCACAGTCTTCTTGACAGGCGCGACCAGCTACGTGAACAACGCCTCAACAGCACGCTCACACTCGGGGAAAGAACCGAACTGGAAACTGTTTCACAACAGTTTAATAAATACAGCGCCGGATTACTCGACCAACAAAGCGAGGATATTGTAGCCGTCCGGAAGATTCTGGACAGGCATCGCGAGCATGCTGCGATGTATCTCGGCGGCGTTCCCATGATCGTCGCGGACTCCATTGATTTCATCCGGCATGACCTGACTACGTTCGGGTTCGGGGTACTGTGCTTTCTCGTCATCATCCTCGCCATGGCATTTCGCAAGCCGCGCTGGGTGCTCCTGCCCATGATGACCTGCCTGGTTACAGGTCTGATCATGGTTGGCTATCTGGGTCTTGCCGACTGGCCGGTTACCGTTGTCTCCTCCAATTTTATTTCACTGCTGCTGATCATCACCCTGTCGCTAACCATCCACCTGATCGTTCGCTACCGGGAACTGCATGCCGACAGTCCCGCTGCCAGCCAGTATGACCTCGTTCGCGAGACAGTCAGGACAAAGGTATCGTCTTGTTTCTATACCGCCATCACCACAATGGTAGCCTTTGGTTCCCTGTTGTTCAGTGGCATACGCCCGGTAATCGACTTCGGCTGGATGATGGCCCTCGGGATTGCACTGGCATTCGTGCTCGCCTTTACCCTGTTCCCCGCCTCCCTGATGTTTCTGAAACCCGGATTGCCCGCAGCAAGACGCGACATGACGGCTGCCATCACGCACTTCTTTGCACGCCTGATCAGGCGTTACAACCGGGCAACCCTGGTTGTATTCATCGTCATCGTGGTTTTGAGTATCGCAGGTATCACCCGGTTGGGCGTTGAAAATCGCTTCATCGACTACTTCAAGGAATCCACGGAAATATACCAGGGCATGGCACTAATCGACCGTACACTGGGTGGCACAACACCGCTCGATGTCATCATTGATGCCCCGCCAGAACCTGCAGCCGAAGAGGAAGAGGAAGAATTCGCCGATGAGCCCTTTATGGATGAGCTTTTCCCGCCGACAGACGAGGAAGCGGGCATCACCGGCACCAGTTTCTGGTTCAATTCATACGGCCTTGAAGAAGCGGGCGCTATTCATGACTATCTTGACAGCCTTCCCGAGACCGGCAAGGTTCTGTCTGTGGTCACGGCAACGCGGATGCTTGAGAGCCTGAATGAAGGCAAGCCCATTGACGATTTTTTCCTGTCTATTCTCTACAAGAAGCTCCCGGACGATATCAAGGAGTCAATGCTTGCACCCTACATGTCTGAAGATGGCAACCAGCTGCGTTTCGGAATACGCGTATTCGAATCCGACCCGTCACTGAAACGCGAGGAACTGATCCGGAAAATCCGCCGTCACCTGGTCGACGAAACAGGGCTTGCGGAGGAACAGGTACACGTTTCCGGCATGCTGGTGCTCTATAACAACATGCTGCAGAGCCTGTTCCATTCACAGATCCTGACCCTCGGGGTCGTGTTTATAGCGATCATGCTGATGTTCATCGTCTCGTTCCGCAGCCTCGGCATGGCGGTCATTGCCATCATCCCCAACATGGTTGCAGCTGTGCAGGTGCTCGGACTGATGGGCTGGCTGGGCATTTCACTGGACATCATGACAATCACCATTGCCGCGATCGTCATCGGCATCGCCGTAGACAACACCATTCACTACGTACACAGATTCACAAAAGAGTTTCACAAGGATGCGGACTACTGGGCTACCGTGGAGCGCTGCCATCACAGCATCGGCCGTGCCATGTACTATACCGCCATAACGATCACGCTCGGTTTCACAATCCTGTCACTTTCCAGCTTTGTACCGACCATCTACTTTGGATTATTAACCGGCTTTTCCATGCTGGTGGCCCTGCTTGCTGACCTGACTTTGCTGCCGCTACTCCTTGTCATCCTCAAACCACTGGGCCCTGACATTCACTCTTCAGACTGATCTTTGAGTCAGCTGTCACACAGGCCCTTCAGCAACATCTCTGCATAACCAATAATTCCCCGCAATTCGCCACAATAAGTGACCGGCGCATAGAAAAAACCAAGCCGTTGAAACAGGCGCGCGCAATAGCGAATATCCATCTCCGGGTCGACGCTGACCACCGGCTTGCTCATGATCTCGTAAATATTGACGCGTTCCGGTGAACGGTCGACCGCCAGCACCTCCCGGGCAATATCAGAAAGCAGTACGATGCCGTATTCATCGTTCTCGTGGCGCTTGTCCACAATCAGCACAACAGCACCACTGGACTTCATTATTGACAGCGCCTCGTCTACCATCATCATCCCGTCAACCAGTTGATAGTCATTTGTCATGACATCCTTAACACGTACCGGTTCGTTTCCACTCATAGCTTGTCCTCCACGGCTTCATGCAATTTAGTAATTTGCCGGCCTACACCTACCGCATCTTCCACATCAATCTGGAAAGCGATGCCGGCACCAGGATAGTCTTCAAATTTTCCAATCGCTGCGATATGTTCAAGAATATGACGACTGAGATGTTCTTCGACAAGAAACATCAACATATCCCGTTGGGTTTCCAACTCCAGACCAAAAAATGTTTTGGCAATATTAATACCCTCACCGCGCACCTGGTTGAGCACTGTCGCGCCAGTTGCACCGGCAGTGCGTGCCGCCTGCATAATATCCTCGGTCTTCTTATCCTCGACCAGCGCAATAATTAGTTTAAAATGCATAATCAACTACCTCTCTGGCATATAACTGAACAGCTGTAACTTCTTTCCCGCGGGTCGCGGATCAAACTTGCAAACAACACACCTTGCACACTCACGTGCTTAAACGTCATCGGCGACCTCTTTGGCTTCAACCTGCGCCTCGGCCTGCAGTTGCCTGCGCAAAAATCTGCGTGCGCGCCATTCACCGAGCTGCGCATAGCCCATCACCGTCATAATAGGAAACAGGCTGGCAAATGCGATCAGGCCAAAACCATCAATCAATGCACTGCGTCCCGGAATATTGCTCGCCAGCCCGAGCCCCAGTGCTGCAACCAGCGGCACGGTTACGGTGGAGGTTGTTACACCACCGGAATCATAGGCCAGCGCAATGATCATGCGCGGGGCATACAGCGTCTGAATAATGACAACAATATAACCGGCAATAATGTAGTAATGCAGTGGTGTGCCGGTCACGATACGAAAGGCACCCAGTGCGATGCCGATAGCTACTCCGATAGCTACCGCCACGCGCAACCCCCATACAGTAATAGTACCACCGGACACCTGCTCCGCCTTAATGGCAACAGCGATCAGTGCAGGCTCGGCAATCGTTGTTGAAAAACCAATAGCTGCGGCAAACAGGTAAACCCAGGCATAATCGCTCCACTGCAGACTGCCTGAGACCACCCCGGCTGCCCGCTGGATAAAATTCGGGTCGGTCAACTGCTGCGCCATCAGCTTGCCGATTGGAAACAGCGCCACCTCCAGTCCGACCAGAAACAACGTCAGCCCGATCAGCACATAGACGAATCCGAACAGAACCCGTTTCAGATTCGGAATCTTCTGTCGCAGCACCAGCAGCTGAAAACCGAAAATAATGACCACAATAGGAAGCACGTCGGTTATCGTCGACAATCCGGTGACCAGTAGCTGCTGCAGCAACCCCATCAGATCACCATGCCGTAGCCCATGACAAAAATCATCGGCGTCAGCGAGGCAAAGGCGATCAATCCAAAACCGTCAATCATCGGGTTGCGCCCCTTGATACTGCTGGCCAGCCCCACACCCAGTGCCGTGACCAGTGGCACTGTGACCGTCGAAGTCGTCACGCCACCCGAGTCATAAGCAATACCGATGATTTCCGGGGGAGCAAAAAACGTCATAATCACTACGCCGGCATAGCCACCCATGATGAGATACTGGATAGGCCAGCCACGGATAATACGAAACACGCCGGCGACAATGGCCACGCCCACCGAAAAAGCCACGGTCAACCGCAGGCCAAGCGCGTAATTTGCCATTGCTGTTTTATCGG
>DAOVVG010000146.1 GCA_030632175.1 Gammaproteobacteria bacterium | reverse complement strand
GGCTCACGACAGTTGAGCCAGACTCTGCGTAAGGCCAGAAAGTTTGAGCGAGAGGCAGGGGAACTAAGGTTTGAGTACCAGTGCCCGGACGATAGCGCATTCGACGCGCTGTTGGAGTGGAAAGCTCAACAGCATCAGCGTACTGGCCGGCCCGCCATGCTTAATTATCCATGGGTAGTGGCAGCCATGCAGCGAATCAGAAAGGCACGCTCCGATGGCTTCGAAGGCGTCTGTTCTGTTCTCTACGGCGCAGATAAAGTGCTTGCGGTCCACCTGGGCATGCGTTGTGGTCCGGTGATGCACTGGTGGTTCCCGACCTATGATCCGCAATTTGGTAGTTATTCACCCGGCTCGATATTACTGGTGAAACTCCTTCAGCAAGCTGGCGAACATGGACTGGAGCGCCTGGATCTGGGCAAGGGTTCAGAGCGTTACAAACAGAGTTTTCTCACCGGCACCCTGACTATCAGTGAGGGTATGATCCATCAACAGGCATTGGCATTATTGGCCAGACGCAACTGGCATAAGATCAAGATGTACTTGCGCTCCTCGCCGATCGGCTCACGAGTCGAGGCGCCATTACGCGTTGTGCGACGCGCTCGCGAATACATGCTGTTGCAAGGTGGACGAAAATGAAGGCTATGACTGACGCTGAGCGGAACGATTCTTCAAGAATGCTATCGCGCTGGACGGTACTGGCCGCCGCCGGGCTGGCAATCTACAGCCTGGTGATGCTGGCAATCGAGGCCAATACATCGCAGGCCTATGTTCGGAATTATTTTTCTGATATCGAAGGAGAGGCGCCGTTCTACGGTATCAATACCAGCATCAGCGTTTTTTTTCTATGGGCCACAGCCCTGTTGTTTATCATCAGTCACTGCTATCTGGAAAAGAGTGAACAAAATCGTACCCGTGGCCGGTTCTATTTGAGCCAGATAGTGTTTTTTATCTACCTGGGTCTGGATGATCGCTTCAAAATACATGAAGGGATTGGCTGGCGCATGGATATTGCAGATCACTACATACTGATGGTTGCAGGCATCGGCCAGTTGCTGGCACTCGTCTTATGGGGGCGCTCTACACTGGAGGAAAGAAGTACTTTCCGCTATCTGTGCCTCGGTTGTGTATTGAGTGTAGCGATGTTGGCCATTGACATGCTGGCTCCCGAGATGATGTTCATGCGCTTGTCTATCGAGGATTTGTGCAAGACCTGGGCTGCATTTTTCTTTTTCCTCTACGGTTGGGCTGCAATGCACACGAGACTCGATGTTCGTGGCGGCTAAGAAAGAACGCGCCAGGTATCTGCTCCTTGGACATGATTCGCGCATAATTCTGCCGATCGTTCGTTCACTTGGCCGGGAGGGCGCAGAAGTACATGTTGCCTGGTGTTCTGAGAAGGCACCCGCAAAGCGATCCCGTTATCTCAAGCATTGGCACTCCATCCCGGTTCCCGCTGATGACAATAGCTGGTTGTCGCCATTAACTGCCCTGCTAAGAAGTCATGAATTCGACCTGATGATACCGGCGAGCGACCCATCGGCAGTATTAATACACGAGAACAGGGCACTGCTGGAGCCATACGTCCGCATTGCGTTGCCTGCAATTGAGGCCTTTGACACCGTATTTGATAAACAAAAAACCGTATCGCTGGCCCGGGAACTGGCGATACCGATTCCTGCAACGCATGTCGCAAGGAACCCGTCCGAAGCACGTGCGATTGCGGCTGGAATGAACTGGCCGCTCATGGTCAAACCCTTGTCATCCAGTACCACTAGTGATCCTTTTACCAAGCGGTTCGTACGTTGGGCAAAAACGCCTGAACAACTTGACGCCTGTTTTGATGATCTTCAGCAAAAATCAGTAGAACCGTTGATGTTACAGGAGCGCGTAAGCGGACAGGGGGTCGGTGTTGAAATCCTCGCGCACCAGGGAGCCGTGTTGTATGCATTCCAGCACCAGCGTCTACATGAAACGTGCGGTAATGGCAGTACCTACCGAAAAAGCGTCGCACTGTGTCCCGAACTGCTGGCCGCCAGTGAAAAAATGGTTCGCGCTCTCGATTACACCGGCGTGGCGATGTTTGAGTTCAGAGTGGATCAGGCCAGCGGTTCCTATTGGCTGATTGAAATCAATGGCCGATTTTGGGGTTCACTGGCATTGGCAGTAGCCGCCGGCGCGAATTTCCCGGCATGGCTCGCAGACATGATGCTCGCTGATCGACGGTCATTTCCGAGTTCCTACCGGCAGGACATCTATGCGCGAAACCTGCATAACGATGTCCGTGTCATGGTGCGCCGAGTCATGCCGCGCGCTATCAGATCCAGGGAATTTGATGGCTGGAATACTGCACTGGATGAGAAATCTCCCAATGGTATGGATTTATGGCGCATTTTCTCGCGCCACCACCGTTTCGACACCTTCAGTTATGACGATCCGCTACCCTTTTTCAAAGACCTCCTGGAACTGCTGTATTTATTCGTACGACTGACAGGCAAAAGCTTAAAATGACCGGGCAAAAGCCACAGATTCAGGACGAGCGCAATAGCAATATACAGAAGTCTGTTCGGGGCTCGGTCCTGCTATTATCGGGGCGTTTTGTTTCCATTGCGCTGAACCTGATCACTCAGCTGGTCACCATCCGCTATCTGAGCAAGCTCGACTATGGAATTCTGGCCATCGGACTAATACTCGCTGACTATGGCGCGATTATTGTCGCGGCGGGGCTGGATAAGTCGCTCTCTCGTTTTTTACCGCTGTATCACGAAAAGAGGGACCTCGCTCAACTGAGGGGGGCGTTGTTGTTTGCCGTGATCGTCGTATTGATTTTTGGTGCACTGGCCTTTGGGGTAGCGTTCATTTTACTCCGGGCCGGTATCGGAATTGACGCAGCGTCAGCTCCGCTGGTGCTGCTGGTTATTCTGCTGGCACCGCTGAATGCATTCGAAAGAATACTCGAGGCATTTCTCGCCACCATGGGTCATAGCAAAGCGATTGCAAGCCGGCGATACCTGCTGAGACCGCTGCTCAAATTGTCTTGCGTAGGTCTCGTTATTCTTGCTTCGGGTACTGTCATGCAGGTCGCGCAAGCACATCTGGTTGCCGCTCTTACTGGTGCGCTGCTCTATCTCTGGATCACAGGCAAGGCTATGGTGCGGGCAGGTGTCTTCGACCGGCCGCTGGCTATCAGGTTTCCCATCGGTGACATACTCGCCTACGGAATACCGCAGCACGGGTCTGATCTCGCACGGTCCGCACGGGGCCTGATGCTACCGCTGATACTCAGCGGTAGCGCCGGCCCGGTTGCCCTGGCGACCTATGCAGCGATTTTGCCTTTCGCGCGTTTGAATGATGTCGTCATCGATGCGTTTTCGATTTTGTTTACACCCGTTGCGGCACGCCTGCACGTCGCTCAGAAGTATCAGGATATCAATGCGCACTTCTGGCGTACGGCAGCGTGGATAGCCGTGGGTACTTTCCCGGTATTCCTTATGACCTGTATTTTCGCCGACGAAGTGGTCCCACTCTTCCTCGGTGAGCGCTACGCAGACTCCAGTCCGATCCTGGCCCTGGTTTCACTGGGGATCTATGTGCATGCCCTGTTTGGTTACAATGCCAGAATGCTGCGTCTTGAAGGGCACGGAAAATTGGTTTTATATGTCGATATTGTGACCAGTCTGGCTGCCATTGCAGCTTGCTGGGTGCTGGTGCGTGAATACGCTGCTTTTGGAGTGGCAGTGGCCAGCTGTGCGTCCATACTGCTGTATAGCCTGTTGAAAAGCTATCTGCTTCTAAGGACATCTAAAATCATTAGCCTTGACAAGCCGTACTTGCGGCTTTGTATGAAAGCTGCTTTCCTGAGTTCCTTGCTGCTGATTGTGGAATTAGTGTTTCAGCCTGCGTTCCCGGTTTGCATGCTGTTAAGTGGACTTGCAACCATTGCGCTGGTCCGCATGGGGCGTCATGTCATGCAGATCGATATGGTCTTTTCGGTATAGGGGAGCGTTGCGCCCGACGGTCTGGCTCACGACCACTGATTCGGATGTCGACCGTCTCATGATCTGCGTTGTCCTGCTTCAAGGCCAAACTTTTTCAGGTTTTTCAGGTGCGGTTCCAGCGCGGTGCCAAGAATACCTTCCTTCAGGGCCTGTTTTTGCCGGGCAATCCATTGCCGGGCAAAGCGATTATCGCGGTAGACGCTGGCTACTTCTATTGACCCGGACCGGAAGCTTGATTTGTACCGCTCATCACCCTTGCCCAGATCAATCCTGCTTATGCCGTGTTCGGCAGCCGCCCTGGCGAGTTCGAGCAGGAATATTGCTCCCGGCGAGTAGGCGCTATACGCCGGGTTGTAGCTGGGTATCCACCAGTGCAGGGTGTTAGGGGTGTGCATTCCCAGATGCACGGCAAGTAGCTCGTCTCCGGCATACAAGCAGGACAGCAGCCCTGAAAAAGAGGATGTTTCAATCGATGGCAGCAGCATGACCAGATTTCGTGCCCATTCAAGCTGCAGTATATTGTACTTCCCCGTTCGCTGGCGCTGGGCACTCTTCCAGTCCAGCAGGGTATCCAGTAGTGCAGCATCACTGGCGCGCCACTCGAAGCGTAGCGGGCCTACTTCCCGGGCAACTTTTCGCGCCTTGCGCTGCGCCTGTTTCAGTGTCGATGAACCGTTATTCTTCAGTGTCTGCAGCCAGGCATCCACGCCTTCACCCAGTTCAATATACGGTGACTCATCACGCTGCAGCACCTCGCCAAACTGGCAAGCCTGACCAATGCAATTGCTAAAGTTCAGGCCATGCAAATCAGCGGCTTTAAGGAGCCCGCTAACATCAATATCCATAGTGGGTGGCGCAATGATGCCGGAGTAATCCGCGAGCCGGAGCCCAGCCGGGTAAGCTATTTTGCCGACCCGCTGAACGGGAAAAAATGCCACGTCGTTGGAATTTTCTATCAAAAGCAATTCAACATCGGGATTGACGGACCCGAGCACACGACAATATTCAGGATGAAGAAAAGGCGTCCCGGTCTCTGTTTCTGATAACAGTTCCAGCCAGCGTGACAACAGTTCGCCGGACAGGTCGGTAAGCCTGCGGCGGCTGTGTCTCGTTGCAGAGTTAATACTGTTCATGATTTTGTCTGCTTGTCTGCCAATGTAGCTATGCTGGAAGAAAGTGCATTCGGCTCCGCCTCTGTCGTGCCACTACGCGGATTCCACGAGTCGATTTGATAGCCTCGTAACAGGTTCCAGCTGCGCAAGTGCCAGAGCGGGCAAAATCTTTTCTGCCTCAGAATGCATTACCGGATCGTTCTCCTGCAATAACGAGTAGAGGTCAACGTCAAAGCCCAGCTTTCTCAATTCCAGCAGCTCGTACAGGATAAATGTTTCGCTTACCTTGGGGAACCGGGAGACCTGATAGGCGATTTTTTTATTGCTGTTCTACTTTTGCCATAGGCTGGTCGGAAAGGATTTTCCGGCGAGCAAAGTCGTTATAATTGCACGTGTGGCGAAAACTCGTCATTCCAAAGGAACAGTATACAATAAAGTCCAGGAAGGGCCCGGCTGCCCGGTGTATCAGTCGGGCTGCATCTACTATCATGCTACTCTTGGTGTTCTTGCAAAGATTTATGTACTTTTGAGGCCGATCTTCAAGCATCTCCGGCAAACCGGGTTATTTTTGTGCTGGTTCTGAATATTTCCTCGCAAATCATCTCCCTCATGAATTTCACGACGCCAGTCAACGACAAAATATTCACAATATAATCAGTCTGTTGCATTGGTTGCCGGGAGAAGTGTCGCTGGATGGAAACACTATTCGCACTGAATTTATCATCATCTGTTGTGGAGACTGTCAAAAAAGCAACAATAGAGGTTATACGCAGTACTATACTGGGGTGGCACGAATATTGCCTTTTGAATAATGGGTGAATCTTGCTGGAACACCCCTCCTGGTAGCTACACAACTTCAGCGTGGCGCACGTCACAGTAATCCGGGTCATCGTAGCAGATACTGGGGGTACTTATAGCAGCCCCTGTCGCAGCTTGCCGCGATTGAGAGAAAATTTACGGTAGATTTCTAGTTCAATCCAAGGACATTTGTATGAGAGAAATTATTATTGGAATGACCATGGCCCTGTTTTTGAATGCGGGCATGATGGTTAATGTACAGGCCGGTCCCGTGATATGGATTACCAAGGCCGAGCTTGACCGCCTGCCGATGAGTGGTGATGCCTGGGACAATATATACAAAGCGGCCCAGAATAGTACCGGGAACCCTGATTTGAGGAACCAGGATGACAGAACCGACACAGACACGATAGCAAAGGCACTGGTTTATGCGCGCAGCAGGGACCCGCGTTATGCTGCCGAGGTACGCAGCACACTTCAACAGACTATAGAGAAAAACCACATCTTCCCAAGAAAGGAGAGGGATGGACTGTGAGCTGTTCGTGC
>DAOVVG010000267.1 GCA_030632175.1 Gammaproteobacteria bacterium | reverse complement strand
CCGTTTTTGTCAATCCTGTCTACGGCCGAGGTCTGGCAACGTTTTCGCAACATTGTGCTGGTGCATGCTGTCCGCACAGCAGAGGAACTGATTTACCAGGATGAAATCGGTGCATTTCTTGAACAACACCCGGAGCAACTCCGTTTTATTCCCTTCGTCAGTCGGGAAGAAACGGATTTTGCCATCAAGGGGCGTGTGCCTGCCGCCATTGAGGGTGGGCAACTGGAGCAGCGAGCCGGGCTGGAAATAACGCCGGAAAATTCCCAGGTTATGATCTGCGGCAATCCGGCAATGGTGAGGGACACCCAGAGTGTGCTTGAAGCGCGGGGTTTAAAAAAGAACCGGCGCCGGGATCCGGGGCATATTACGACTGAACAGTACTGGAAGGATTGATGCTTGATTGACCGCAGGTTGGGCAAAGCGCAGCGCACCCGACGAACAGCCCGGGTTAACCCATTGTCGGGTACGGTCGCTCTAGCACTTCCCTGTGCTCCGCGACACTCGGACATCCTGTCCATCGTCACTGCGTTTCTTTACCCAACCTGCATAACCCTGTGGCCATTATCTGAGACCGCAGGTCGGGTAAAGCGCAGCGTACCCGGCAAACAGCCTGTTTGGTCATTTTAGAGGAACAGCGTCAAAACACCCGTATAGCCATATAACCGGTTATGTGAGATCTCACCGTTGGCAAAAAATCCCGCCAGCGGGAAATCACCCAGCTGGTCACGGATCATTTTTAACTCTTCCGAGTCGTTGCCAAACTGGTTTCGTCCCCTGCCGAGACAACTGTAGTACAGGCCGCCCTTGATCTGTCCTTTGGCGCGTTTGCCGAGATCAGCCAGCATGCGCAGCATATCTTCCCTGGCGGTTGCACCGTCACGACGGCAGAACATGATGGGCGCGTCGTTTTCGAGATTATCGCCGATAGCCAGCAATTTTTCGTCCGGGTCAATACCAATAAGATTGCGGACCAGGTAATCGCCTGTGTCTGAGCCGGCTACCGGCAAACCGGCAAAAATATAGCCGGCAACACTCGACAGGTCTTTCGCAAGCACTTCCCCGATGTCTTCCTTGAAAACATCAAGCGCCGGTTGTCCATCCAGTTCAGCCAGAATATTTCCCTCGCAACGGGTGATAGTGTGCTTGTTTGCCAGCGGCGTACAGCCCTGTGTTAATCCGCTGATGACCGGTATGCTCGAAGACAGCAGCACACCGGAAAGTCCGTTTTCACAGACCTCGCCGGCAATTTGTTGCATCAGACTGTCGTCGCTCGCCGAGGTGAGGCCACCCACCAGGAAACCGGGGTTGAGGTCGGCTGACAGGGAATCTATTATTTGTGCAATATGCGAATTGCGCGGGTCCCCGTGGACGATACCAAAATGTACGCTGTGTTCGGAAATCCAGGACTGGTTTCCCTTGAGCATGTCGGATAATTCACTGATGCCGGACGGGACAAACCGGTAGCTGTCCTCAGGCAATGTTGCCAGCATGATCGCTGCTGCGGGTTCATCATATATTTCACGACCGGAACAGCAGATACCTGCACCAACGGTTCCAACCCAGTCCTTGATACCCGTCTCCTGGCGGAATTCGTCAAGCAGTGTTTGCAGGTAGGGCGCCAGCGAATCCGTTATATACAGAAACCCAAAGTTGGCGTTTGAAGGTTCTGTGCCGATTGTCTTGAGGCAGTTATGAGCAACAGATTGCCAGTCATTACCGGTTGCACAGCTTGCCTTGAATGAAGTGTTGGACATGAAAGGGATTGTACGCATGAAGCTGCATTGATAGCTACCTCAGCTCTGCTGTTCTCTACCGGTATTATTAACCCGGAGGTGGTTGCTCTTCATAGCCAAGGATCGATGCCAGCCAACGTTCGACTTCGACAACATCCATGTCCTTACGTTTGGCATAGTCTTCAATCTGATCGCGCGCGAGCTTCCCGGTTCCAAAATAGCGGGCTTCCGGATGTGAGAAATAGAAGCCGGAGACGGAGGCAGTCGGTAGCATTGCAAAACTCTCTGTAAGGGTCATGCCGGCATTCATGTCAGGCTCAATCAGTTCCCAGAGAAGGCGTTTCTCTGTGTGGTCCGGACATGCCGGGTAACCGGGTGCCGGACGAATGCCGCGATACTCTTCCTTGATCATTTCAGCATTGCTGAGGTTTTCGGCAGCGGCAAATCCCCAGAATTCCTTGCGTACGCGTTCATGCATGCGTTCGGCAAAGGCCTCGGCCAGACGGTCAGCCAGGGCCTTCAGTAAAATACTGTTGTAGTCGTCGTGATCGGCTTCAAATTCCCCTATCTTGTCCTCTATACCGATCCCGGCGGTGACTGCAAAAGCACCGATGTAATCTTCCACGCCGGATTCCTTCGGCGCAATAAAATCCGCCAGACAATGGTTGGGGGCTTCCCGCCTGCGATTCATTTGCTGGCGCAGAAAGTGGAACACTGTACTTACTTCAGTGCGCGCATCATCCGTGTACAGTTCCACGTCATCATCATTGATGGTATTGGCAGGAAACATACCAATGACCGCACGCGCCTGCAGCCATTTTTCATTGATAATTTTCTCCAGCATGGCCTGCGCGTCATTAAACAGACCGCGTGCTTCCTTGCCGACAATTTCATCGTCAAGTATTTTCGGGAATTTACCTGCCAGTTCCCAGGCCTTGAAGAAGGGGCTCCAGTCTATGCGGTCAACCAGTTCGGCCAGCGGGTAATCATCAAACGTCCTGATGCCCAGGAATGAGGGTTTTACCGGCTGATAGCTGTTCCAGTCTGTGCTGAACCGGTTGGCGCGGGCATCGGCCAGGGCGGCCAGCTCGCGTGTCTGTTGCTGGCCGGCACGTTGCTCACGCAGTTGTCGGTATTTATCCTTGACCTCACTGATGTACGCCTTGCGTTTTTCTTCGTTTAACAGGGTGCTGGCAACACCAACTGCCCGGGAGGCATCCGCCACGTATACCACTGCGCCACGGTACTGCGGGTCAATCTTGACGGAGGTATGTATCTGCGAGGTGGTGGCACCACCGATCAACAGGGGCAGCTCTAGTCCCCGACGTTCCATCTCTTTGCCGATATGGACCATTTCTTCCAGTGAGGGCGTGATCAGGCCGGAGAGGCCGATAATATCGACGTTCTTTTCCTGTGCCGTTTTGAGAATGGTTTCGGCGGGCACCATGACGCCGAGGTCGATTACCTCATAGCTGTTACATTGCAACACCACGCCGACGATGTTCTTGCCGATGTCATGGACATCACCTTTGACCGTTGCCATCAGGATAGTGCCGTTGCTTCTTGCACGGCCATCTTTTCCTGCATCCATGAACGGCAGCAGGTGGGCCACGGCCTTTTTCATGACGCGCGCTGACTTGACCACCTGTGGCAGGAACAGTGTCCCGGCACCGAACAAATCACCGACTACGTTCATCCCGTCCATCAATGGACCCTCGATCACATGCAGGGGTTTTTCGGCGGCAAGCCGTGCTGCCTCGGTATCCTCTTCTATGTAGTCTGCAATGCCCTTGACGAGCGCGTGTTCCAGTCGTTTGTTGATGTCCCACTGGCGCCATTCCGGGTCTTCTTCAACTTTTCCGGTCTTGCCGTCACCTGCAT
>DAOVVG010000220.1 GCA_030632175.1 Gammaproteobacteria bacterium | reverse complement strand
TGCGTGGCGTGGAACATACTCATGACTACCTGGTTTATGTGGCGCAGAGAGGTTCGGACAGTGCGGCGGAATCTCGCCAGGAAGCGATTGAGACCGCCGAATGCCGGGTGCTTGATTCCAGTGACAGCGGCATGAAGCTGGCATGGGAAGGCGGTGGTGCCGGTGATGCCCGCGTCGGTGATTTGCTCGGTATTATTGAAGTGCAGTACGGGCGGGAGTCAATAAAGCTGGGCATGATTCGTTCAATCCGCGTGTACCGCAAGGGTGGCATGGAGGACGGTCTGCAGATGATGCCGGGCGGCCTCGGTGCGGTGTCCTGCCGTGCAGCCGGCCAGGCGGATAATCTGGCGGTTCGTGCGCTGTTTATGCCGGCCAGTGATGATGAACGGATCGCCGCAACATTGGTGGTGTCGAAAGGTTTTTATACCGAGGGACGGCGGTTGCTGATTGATGTTGGCGGCAGGGAAGTTCGGGCGCGTGCAGGGCGTTGTGTGATCGACAGCCCGGTGTTTGATCGTTTCGAATTCTCTGCGGAGTAACCCGGACGGCTGTTAGGCAGGACAACGTGTAAATGCCGTGCTACGCTTTAGCAATCGTCAACCTGTCGTGGTTTTAGTTCCTTATGTCTATATCAAGAAATATCCCCGTTGGTGTTAAAATAACCACCGACAACAAGTGCGGTTTCTGTACGAATTCCAAGTGCTGTACCTACATCACCGAGGAACTGGTCACGCCGCGCTCCATGCATGACTTTGATCATATGCTCTGGCAGCTGTCTCACCGTGATATCCAGGCTTACAAGGATGAAGATGGTTGGTATTTGCTGATCAACAATGCCTGCACACAGCTGCTCGCCGATGGACATTGCGGGATCTATGATGACCGGCCGATTATCTGCCGTGAATACACCAATGATTTCTGTGAGTTTGATGAAGATTCAAGTGAAGGCTTTGAGCTGTTCTTTGACGGTTACGATGCGCTGCTGCAGTATGTGCGCAAGCGTTTCAAGACATGGGAACACTTTGCTTCAACCCGGGATCAACAGCTGAATAATGCATAACCGGGTGCTGCACCGGCAGGCGTTACAGTACGGGCATGATCTCGGAGAAGGAGTTTATCGAGCTGAATCCCTCCACTTCCCTTGGGGCGGACTGACTGTCCGGTTTGCGCACAGCCACGATGTGGTGAATCCCGAATTCCCTGGCAGTGCGCAGCACTGACGGGCTGTCGTCAATAAAGAGAGTTGTTTCCTTTCTGAACGGTTCACCTTCACCAAGACGTGACCAGAAACGCAGGTCTTCTTTTGGATAGCCGATATCGTGGGCACAAACCAGCGCATCAAAAGCATCGGTCAGGCCGGTGACTTCCATTTTCAAATCAAGGCTCTTGGCGTGTGCATTGGTTAGCATGACAACACGCTTGCCGCATTCCCGGGTGCGCTGCAGAAACTCTGTAACATGCTCGTGTACCGCGATCAGGTGATTAATTTCTCGCTTCAGGCTGGCGATGTCGAGGTTCAGTTCACGGCTCCAGTAATCAACGCAGTACCAGTCCATGGTCCCTTCCTTGAGCCTGAATTTTGGAATCAGTTGTGACTTGGCCGTCTTGATGTCGAGGTTGTGGCGTTCTGCATAGCGCAACGGTACGTGTTCCCGCCAGAAGTGGTTATCAAAATGCAGGTCCAGCAGCGTGCCGTCCATATCCAGAAAGACGCTTTCGATTTCTTGCCATGGAACCATTTTTTGCCTGTGCGTTAGCGGAAATGATCGGGTATGGTAGCAGATCAGGTGTCCGGCTGGTCCGGGTATAATCGCCTCTATTTACATGTAATGACTGCTTAACAAGGAAAAAAATGAATAACAGCACGATTAATCAGGATATTTGTGCATGGCTGGAACCGGTCGTGGAACTGGCACAGCATGCCGGTGAAAAGATTCTCGAGATCTATAACAGTGATGAGTTTTCCGTGGCGGAAAAGGACGACAAGTCGCCGCTGACGGCAGCCGACCTCGCATCTCACCATGCAATTGTTGACGGCTTGACTGCGTTGACACCGGAAATACCGGTGTTGTCCGAGGAATCAGCAAGCCTGTCGTTTGAGGAGCGCTCGGCGTGGCAGACCTATTGGCTGGTTGATCCGCTGGACGGCACCCGGGAGTTCATCAAGCGTAACGGAGAATTTACCGTCAATATTGCCCTGATTGAGGACGGTGTACCGGTGCTGAGTGTGGTGTATGTGCCGGTTACAGGTGTCAGTTATCTTGCCTGCAAGGGGCAGGGTGCCTTCAAACAGGAAGCGGGTGAACGACGCGCCATCAAGGCGCGCAAGCTGGAGGGCGGCCCGCTGATGGTTGTTGGCAGCCGTTCACACCGTGGCGATTCGCTCAATCAGTTCCTTGAAAAGCTGGGTGATCACGAGATGGTTGGCATGGGCAGTTCGTTAAAACTGTGCCTGGTGGCCGAAGGCGTAGCTGATATTTACCCGCGGCTGGGACTCACGTCAGAATGGGATACCGCCGCCGCCCAGTGTGTGGTTGAGCAGGCCGGTGGCTTTGTGACAGACACCGACATGCAGCCGCTGCGTTATAACACCAAGGACTCGTTGCTAAACCCGTTTTTCCTGGTGTTCGGGGATGACAGCCGTGACTGGTCGGAATACCTGTAGGGATTAAATCGCGGACAAGGTCCGCTCCTACAGGTGTTTATATAGGTGTAGGAGCGGACCTTGTCCGCGATCATTGTTTTGACCTCTTGCAGGTCATTCTGGATAACCGATACATCATCCATGCCCCCAGCAGGCCGCCTGCAGCATCAGCAAGTACGTCGTACACCTCCACAGAACGTCCGGGTACAAAGTGCTGGTGAAACTCATCCGCGACCCCGTACAGCATGACGGCCAGGGCGACCCGCCATAATTGCTTCGGCTGGTAACCACCCTGCGAGGTTTGCAGGGTTCCCATGACAAGAAATCCCAGCATGCCGAAGACAATCAGGTGGAACAGTTTGTCTTGTCCGGGAAACAGGGCCGGCGCATCAATCGATGGTTGACTCGACAGGTAGAATATCAGGCCGGCCCATGAAACGGCGGCCAGCAGGCAGGCGGCACGGATAGAGCGGTGTCGCATGAATGCCTAGGAGGCTTCTTGCTGGTGCCAGACCCATGCCGACCGGATGATGTCCTCGATGTTTTCATAGCGAGGCTGCCATCCGAGTTCTGCCCGGATGAGTGACGAGTCCGCAATCAGGATGGCCGGGTCGCCTTCGCGCCGCTCGGCCGTTATTGCGGGGATTGGGTGTCCCGTAATTTGCCGCGCGGTATCAATGATCTGCCTGACCGAATAGCCAGTACTGTTGCCGAGATTGTATGTCGAATTGCCCCCGCCATTCAGCAGCGACTCCAGCGCCAGCAGGTGTGCCTGGGTCAGGTCGGACACATGAATATAATCACGCAGGCAGGTACCGTCAGCTGTCGGGTAGTTATCGCCAAAGATGCTGATGGATTCCCTTTCGCCGGTAGCGACCTGCAGTACCAGCGGGATCAGGTGTGTTTCCGGTTGATGCCGTTCGCCAATGGTCGCTTCTGCATCGGCTCCGGCCGCATTGAAATAACGTAATATGCTGTAGCTGAGTTCGCTCGCATGGCTTACGTCGCGCAGAATATGTTCAACCGTGAGCTTGGTGGTGCCATAGGGGTTGGTGGGTGAGCAGGGGTGCGCTTCGGTAATCGGTATGCTTTCGGGTTCCCCGTAGACAGCTGCTGTCGAGGAAAAAATAAAATGTGCGATGCCGGCCTGCTGCATAGACTGCAGCAGGGTAATGGTATTGGCAACGTTGTTGCGGTAGTACTCGAGTGGCTGCTGGACAGACTCGCCAACCTGCGAGTGGGCAGCAAAATGCATCACGGCCTTGATCGGGTACTGGCTGAAGACCTGCTCCAGGACGGCCGGGTTGCCGAGGTCTCCCTCAATAAAGTCCCCGCCGGGCACCAGTTCGCGGTGGCCGCGTGACAGGTCGTCCAGTGTCACTACCGGATAACCGGCTCGCAGCAGATCGAGAACCATGTGGGAGCCGATATAACCGGCACCACCAATGACCAGAACCGCAGGTTTATGCATCTTTATCTGTCATGTGAGTCAGGCGTTAATGGTTCACTGCCTGGTCTGTAGCCAGGTTCGCGTCCGCCAGCGAGTTGATTTTTCTGGCCAGCACTATGCCAAAGTCCGGGTTGCCCTTTTTCAGGCTGACTTCGGTAGTAGTTGAGTCGTTATACAGCACCGGCCCGCTCCAGTCGGCCAGCAGTTCAGCGACTCCTGCAGGCTGCCGTGTGCCGGTTTCCGGTCGGTCGATCAGCAGGATATCCAGTTGTTCCGGATTGAGTGTTGCGAGGTGTTCGGCGTCCAGCGGCAGGGCGCAGACGACATCAAAGCCGTAACTTTCCAAGAGCCTTGATAAATATTGCCTTAAGCCCTCTTGCGGGGCGCACAGTCCGATGCGGACTTTTTTTTTAGCGGTGCTGCGGTTTTCCTGCTGTTCCCAGTAGAGATCGCTTTCACTGCGTGCTGCGCTATCCGGTTGCCTGGGTATCCCGGAGGTTATGGGTGTCAC
>DAOVVG010000193.1 GCA_030632175.1 Gammaproteobacteria bacterium | reverse complement strand
TAGTGATTACCGGGTTTGTTTACTGGCTGCTGCCGTTGTTATGGGGTACATATCCGGGCAGCAGCGGGGCGCTGCCGGTTATTCCTTGACGCGTGCAAGCACGGTGATGTGGAAGGAAATCTGTTCCAGGAATGCCTGTGTATCACGGGCGCCAGCGGCAATGTTCATGCGCACGCGTCCGGAATCATCATCCAGTTCACCGGCTGCACCGAAGATTTGCCAACCGGCAAAACTGGCTACGCCGTCCGTACGGCAACCGGCAAGGGAGGACGTGGTAATAATATTAATGACTTCTTCATTTTCAGTATCATAGGTTCGGCCGATGTCAAAGCAGACTACTTCCAGCGACCAGCGCGGGTGAGGCAGGCCGCCGCACAGCTCAACTTCTGCCATGCCACTGTAGATGAACATGCGGTTCGCACCATCCGGACCGTTCACATGCACTTCCATTTCCTGCATGTTGGTCAGGCGGTTTGGTTCGATGACGTTGTTAATGGCCATGCTGGTCCTCCGGGTATTTACAGTCCTTCTGGCGCAAACAGAAGCGTGTTTTATTCGAGCAAGCAGTTATTGGACGATACTTGGTGCAATAAGGCAAGTCATGCAGGGCGTTTCCGGTATTAACGCGAGAATCAGTCTTTCTGGTGCAGGCTTTGAGGTTGGGGCGCCGGGAAGGGCATGACTTTCCCGCTGTTGTCTGTTGCGGTGATCCTGTTGGTGCCTTCGCGCTCGACTTCATCAATGCGTATTACGGCTTGCAGCGGAATGTAGGTACGTTTTACGCCACCAAATTCCGATTTCAGCTTTTCTTCCGAGGGATCTACCACGATTGCCGAGCGTTCACCGAAAATGATGTCTTCTATTTCCAGGAAGGCATACATATTACCCTGGTGGATCTGACGTGCATGCAACTCGTAAATATCACCCTGGTTGTAAAACGAGATACGGTAGATTTTTTCTTCGTTCATGTGGCCCCGGTCTGCTGTGATTTATTTTTCGATCAGATGGTCCAGTTTGTCATCCATGTGCATTTCGGTGAGTTCTGTGAAGCCGCCAATGCAAACGTCATCGATGATGATCTGGGGTACCGTGCGTGCGCCGTTGGTGGCGACAGAAAACTCGCGTCGTGCCGCCTGATCGGTGTCGATCATGGCCTCGTCATAGGGAATGTTCCATTTTTTCAGCAATAGTTTTGCCTTGTCGCAAAATGGACAGGTTGCGGTACTGAAGACCTTCACTCTTGCCATGATCGTGATTCCATGTTGTATTATTGTGGTGGTGGCGGCGCATTATACAAGAAAAGCGCAGGCTATTTTCCCCCGAACTGTGAGGAAATTTCCCGGTCTTGCAGACTTTCTCCCAGACGGTGTTTCAGTTTTCACCCGGCTTTGTAAAACGGATGACTTTCTTTTGCGGCGACAGGTTTATTTCGTCGAACACGGTACCCTCCCGGGCTTCGAGTATGAGTTGTACAGCCGCAGCGACATCTTCCGGCAGAATGTAATTGTCTGTCGCCTCTCCGGGTCTGAAATCCAGCTCATTGAAGAATTCTGTTTGTACCATGCCGGGGTTGATAATACTGACCCGCAGGCCGCTTGCAGCGCACTCCTGCCGCAGCGCCTGTGCCAGTCCGCGCAGGCCAAACTTGGCCGCTGAATAAACAGCGCCGCGTTTGCCGCCGGCCAGTGCGGCTTCCGAACCCATGAAAACAATGTTACCGGTGCCGCGTTGCTTCATGCCGGGTATCAGGGCACGCACCAGGTAGAGCTGACTGGTCAGGTTGAGGTCGAGCAGCTTGCGGATCTGCGCCGGGGAGAATTCCTCCAGCGAACCAAAACGTCCGCTGCCGGCGCAGCATACCAGGCCATCAATGGCTGCTTCTTTACTGGCCAGAGTATCCAGCTGGGCGGGCAGATTGTCGAGATCGGACAAATCCATGCATACCGGGGTGAAGTGCCTGTCAGTACAGGGGAACTTGCTGAAGTCGCGGGCCAGCCCTGTGACGCGATATCCCTGTTCCAGCAGCAGGGTGGTGATGGCACGGCCGATGCCGGAACTGGCGCCACTGACAACAATGGTTTTCGCGGGTTGCTGTTCCATCAGGCTGCCAGCCTGCAGGGAAACAGCGCGGTTCCCGGTACATGTTTCAGTAATTCACGGGTGCAGAAATCGGTCATCTCGTGTTCCAGGGACTCCGGGTAGGAAACCATACCACCGGTTTCAGTAAAGTTGCCGGCAAACAGGGCTTCATCGGGATAGAGTCGCACAATGCTTTTGAAATAGGTGCGCGGCAGCCGGAAAGGGCCGAGGCTGACGGAGTGCAGTTGTCCGGTATCCAGTGGGCTGCACACTTGTTCGAACAGGCTGGCGTACTGTTGCTGGTAATTGTCTTCATATATCAGCGGGTCAAACCGCAACCCGATCAGCCAGCCGGCCTGTTGCAGTTTTAGCATGGCTTCTACGCGCCGCTCGATGGTGGGCACCTTGTGTTCCAGTGCTGCATGTATTTCCGCGGGCGTGAAGCTGAACGCAATCACAGCGTTGGGGATGGGCGGGTGTTTCAGCAGGTTGCGTATCTGTGTGCTTTTGGTGCGCAGTTCGATATGTGCAGCGGGGCGCTCTGCAAAGAAAGGTAAAAAATCCTCTACGAATCCGGAAACCGGCTCCAGTACCAGGCTGTCGCAGTCGTACCCGGAGAAAAACCAGCAGGGTTCGTTGTTTGATTGCTCAAGCGCGGTGCCAATGTCTTTCCCGAAATCTTCGTAGTTCACATACAGTACATAGTGTGCCGACCGGTACATGCCCTGCAGGAAACAGTAGCGGCAGTCATACAGGCAGTTGAGCATGTGGGAGAAGTAATAGTTGTTGCGCCCGCCAATGCCATACCCCTCCGGCGTTTTCAGGACGCGGCCGTTATGCTTGTGGGCCAGGATCAGGGCGGGTTTGCGTTTTTGCAGCCGGAAGTCCTGCGCCTTCGGGTTGAATACCTCGCCGTAACGCTCGCAGGTGACCTGTGTTGCCTGCGGAAAACGTTCACAGATAGCACGGGTGCGGGGGTGTTCGGCGATTTGCTCTTCAATATACAGGGTGCTGAACATAATCAGGCGCCGGTGGTAATTGCGTCGAGGTGCTGCTGGATACAGTGCAGGACCTCGCTTGCCTTGTTTTTTTCTCGCAGCCGCTCAAGCCATAGCGATTTTCCGGGGGCGAGTACTTGCCAGCGACGGGCAAGCTGGTGCAGCTGGTGTTGTTGTGAAACGGTAAAGTGCCAGTGTCCGGAAAGTTGTTCAAGTTCGGGATGTGGTGCATGCCAGCGGGTGTATTCGTCTGCCAGTCCGGTGAGTGCATTCACCAGCTGCTCGATGTCGGCAAGTCTGTCTGCGATAAGCTGGTTGCACAGTTTTGCGGTAACGGCAGTTGCCGGTTGTGTGTTGTTGTCAGAGATGACCTTGAAACACTGCACCAGCTCGCTGGACGAGAAGCGGCAGGCGACAGGAAAAAAACCGCTGGCCTCCATTTCGTAGAGTGCGGCTTCCGGGTAACCGTCCTCGGGACAGTCCACGGTGCGCATGTTTTCCGTGGGGGTGGACAGGTCGAGTATTTGCGGAGGGTACCAGCTTGTTCCGGTTGCATGGTCGGTGATGCGGTGAGCAATAAACGCTGCGCCGATAGCATGGTGTGCATGACCGGCAATGCCGATATTCAGCCACGCTGTCTTCGTGGATGCTTTATCCGTGCCTGCCAGCACCGCCGTAGCGGCGGCCGCGGCAACCTTGCCGGGTCCTGCAACAACCAGTGCCATGTCTGCATTTCGATAGACGGGAAACGCAGTGTTTTTCTGTTTGTCCCGTAGCCTGAAGTGATCAAGCAGGGGGCGGGCCTCGGCGGGCAGGGCAACAACGATATTAATCATGCTGAAGCATCAGGCAGTGTCAGCCACGAGGTGCAGGCGTGAGGCATTGCGTTGCTTGTCACGATAGCGATCGGCCAGTGTCCGGTTGTCGCGCTTCTCGGCACCCTGAATCATGATCGTCAGTTTTTCCAGCAGCACGTGCAGGGCATCTGCATGGTCCTGTTCGCTGAGTATCCCGGCGGCGAGTATCTTTTCCAGTGCCTGGATACGAAAACGGTCCATTCCCCAGTAACGCCGTGACAGTTGGTCTGCATGGCCACCGACCTTGATGATCAGCGGCTGGTCAACATACAGCACCGGGTAAAGGGCACAAATCCTCAACCATAAATCATAGTCTTCACAGGCAGGCAGGCTTTCATCAAACAAGCCGACATCATTAAACAGGTCACGCTGAATCATGACGGCGGAGGGTGAGATGACGCATAACGGCAAACACTGGCTGAAAATTTTGCCACCGTGTTTGGCGTGTTTTTTCATGGGATTAACGCGCTTGCCATTACGGATCCAGATTTCATCGCTGTGGCACAGCTTGTGGCCGGGCTGTGCATGGATGGCTTGCCGCTGGCGTTCCAGCTTGAACGGTTCCCAGCGATCATCGGAATCCAGTAGTGCAATCCAGTCGCCCGTGGCTGCCGTGATACCGGTGTTGCGCGCGCTGCTGACGCCCTTGTTCTGCTGGTAGAGGTAATGGACATCCGGGTAGTGGCGGGTCACCCGTTCACGGGTGTTATCGGTGGAGCCGTCGTCTACCACGATAATCTCGTGGGGTGCGATGCTTTGTGCGCGCACTGAGTCGAGTGCCGCAGCCAGGCGATCGGCACGGTTCCAGCTGGGGATGATGACCGAGATTTTCATAGCGTGTTGTCCGGGCATGTGACCCGGTGCTCCCTGTGTGGGGCAGCATTCTAGCAGGCTGGTACGACGAGGGCTTGTCAGCCTCATTGATGAAACTACCTGACGACTCGCGCCAGGATTTGCCCTTATTTGAGGGCCTGGGCGGCATATCGTCAACGGTATGCCACCCAGGCCCTCCAATAAGAACAATACCTGGCGCGGGTCGTCAGGTAGTTTCATCAATGGGGCCGACAAGCCCTCGTCGTACCAGCCTGCTAGAATGCTGCCCCACACAGGGAGCACCGGGTC
>DAOVVG010000291.1 GCA_030632175.1 Gammaproteobacteria bacterium | reverse complement strand
GTTACCGATTATTCAGCACATCGTTATGTGCCCTCGCATGCCTCGAACCCGCAACTGGCACGGGATCATGCCGCTAGTGCGGATATTTCCATCCTGCTTGCACACCAGCCAAAAAGCGCTTTTGCCGGCGCCGCCGCCGGTTACGATCTGCAACTCAGCGGCCATGTACATGGCGGTCAATTCTTTCCCTGGAATTTTATGATCAACATGGTACAACCGTTTAATAACGGCTTGCACCGGGTAAATAACAGAATGTGGCTGTATGTCAGCGCCGGAACCGGCTACTGGGGGCCACCGCATCGTCTTGGCGTCCCCTCGGAAATTACACAGATAAAGCTGGTGAGTACCTGAATGCCGCCTTATTCTTCAGACCTGCGCGCGCAATCAATACACAGTGTTGCAGCCGGATCAAACTCCAGCCGCTGAACCGCGATTTCCTCTTCACACGCAAGGCAGTACCCGTATTCACCCCTGTCCATGCGCTTCAGGGCGGCCGCAATCTTCTGCAAGCCGACGGCGCGACGACGACCACTCTCCTTCGACATCGCCTGTCCCTGCAGGGCATCCATCCTGGAGAGACGGCCGACACTGGTCTGGTCCAGCTCAACCGTTTTCTCGGCCTCCCTGCCGGTTTCCCGCTGGTCGGTTAACTTGCCCTGTAGTGTCAGTAAACGCTGTCTTAACAGCTCTGTTTCAGCCTTGCTTAATGCCATTCAACATCCCCCTGTCAGCCATCATTGAGCACAACTGCTGCAGTCTGTCTGAACGGTTGTTTACCCCGCCACTCATCGAGGGGCTGTATATAGGGCAATTCTCCATTATCCAGGTACCAGGAATCAACGGCATAATGCCGTTGCGTGGCACGCTCGACAAGCTGCCCTGCCCAGTGCAGGTCAAATAACAATGGCGCACGCACAACACGCTCGCTCACCCGGTGCCAGCGCAGGCCACCATAGGTAGCAAATAACTGAAGATACCTTGTTGTATTGATGGACTCATCGATACAATCCAGCTGCCCCGGCCAGGCATCAGTCGGTGGATTCTTGCCACGGTCGCGCCAGGTGGGGATCTGGCGGCCGACGAACTGCTCCATCAAGGCAACCGCCTGCCTGATCTGTTGCCGTTCCAGCGATGCGGAACCCGCTGCCGTTGCAAACACAGCCAGCACCTCATTCCATTCAGCAGGTGTCAGGGCTACCCGGACCATGTGCTTGCAGCCATAGTTGTAACAAACAGTAATCTCGGGCACACCCGTAACTGGTTGACCAGCCGGCAAGGGCAAGGACAAGACCAGCAGGATGCCTGCCAGTACGATCCGTCGACCAGAAACGAAAATACACACGACATATGCCTCCGTTACCAGGCCTCGGCCAACACACCTGCCTTCAACCAGTATAGGAGACATTTACCCGGCAGATAAATCAATTATCAAGACTGCCCCGCTGGGCTGGCCGCTTCTGTATAATGCCTGCCCTCTCGTTAACCTTCCGCCTGCGCGAACCCGTATTATTATCATGATCAGCAAGTTACGAAATATCGCCATCATCGCCCACGTCGACCATGGCAAGACCACTCTCGTCGACCAGTTATTGAGCCAGTCTGGCACGCTCGGTGATCGTGCCGCCGTGCCGGACCGGGTGATGGATTCCAATGAGCTGGAAAAAGAGCGCGGCATTACGATCCTGTCGAAGAACACAGCAATTCGCTGGAACGACTACCGCATCAATATCGTCGACACGCCCGGACATGCTGACTTCGGTGGCGAAGTGGAACGCGTGCTTTCAATGGTTGATTCCGTGCTGTTACTGGTCGATGCGGTAGAAGGCCCAATGCCGCAAACACGCTTTGTCACGCAAAAGGCATTTGACCTCGGGTTAAAACCAATCGTGGTCATCAACAAGATCGATCGGCCCGGCGCACGGCCGGACTGGGTGCTCGACCAGACCTTTGAACTGTTTGACCGTCTCGGTGCCACCGATGAACAGCTCGACTTCCCGGTGATCTACGCCTCGGCGTTGCAGGGCTATGCCGGCGTCGAGGCAGACCAGCTCGGTGACGATATGACACCGCTGTTTGAGGCCATTGTAGAACATGTCGCACCACCACAGGGTGAACTTGAAGCACCCTTCCAGATGCAGGTGAGCTCGCTCGATTACAGCAGCTATGTTGGCGTGATAGGCGTCGGGCGCATTATGCGTGGCAAAATAAAAACCAATATGCCGATCACGCTCATCGACAGGGAAGGCAAGCAACGTAATGCCCGGATTGGCCAGGTATTCGGTTTTCACGGGCTGGAGCGCATTGAAGTACCGGAAGCACGGGCGGGGGACATCATCGCCTTCACCGGTATCGATAAACTCAATATTTCGGACACGCTTTGTGACCCGTCCAGTGTCGAGGCCCTGCCACCGCTGACTGTCGATGAACCGACCGTCAGCATGACCTTTCAGGTCAATAACTCCCCGTTTGCCGGCAAGGATGGCAAGTACGTGACATCAAGAAATATCAGTGAGCGCCTCGAGCGTGAATTGATTCACAATGTCGCGCTGCGTGTTGAAGATACCGGTGATCCCGACAAGTTCAAGGTATCCGGGCGCGGTGAACTGCATTTGGCCATTCTTATTGAAACCATGCGCCGCGAGGGTTTTGAGCTGGGTGTATCCAGGCCGGAAGTGATCATTCGTGAAATTGATGGCGAACAGCAGGAACCCTATGAACAGATCACTGTTGATATTGAAGATACGCACCAGGGTACGATCATGGAGAAACTTGGCGAGCGTGGCGGTGAGCTGACCGACATGGTGCCGGATGGCGCAGGCCGGGTACGGCTGGACTACGTCATGCCATCACGCGGGTTGATCGGTTTTCGTACGGAATTCCTCACCGGCACACAGGGGACCGGGTTGATCTACAGTGTATTTTCACATTATGGACCGATGAAGCCAGGCAACTATGGCCAGCGCATCAACGGTGTACTCATTGCAAACGGTGCCGGCAAGGCACTGGGATATGCCCTGTTCAACCTGCAGGAGCGCGGACGCCTGTTCATTGGTCATGGCGAGGAAGTCTACGAAGGCGGACTGATAGGCATTCATGCCCGCAACAATGACCTTGTAGTAAACCCGTTAAAAGGCAAGCAGCTCACAAACGTGCGTGC
>DAOVVG010000120.1 GCA_030632175.1 Gammaproteobacteria bacterium | reverse complement strand
GAACGGATTGAGTCGGATGCCAATCAGCAGAAAGGGGAGTTTGTTGTGCTGGTACATGGCGCACCGGCACGCGAGCGTTCGGCAATGGATGAGGAGACCTTGCACATGCTGGAAGTGCTGTTGGCAGAGTTGCCGTTAAAGCAGGCTGCCGGACTGGCAGCAAAAATCACCGGGCTGTCAAAGAATGTGTTGTATGAAGAGGGGTTGAAGCTCAAGGACGCGGAGTAGTTTTTGCTGTGGGTATCGCGCATGCGATGCGCTCCTACAGGTGCAATGTTTACCGTTGGTGTTGGTTTTGGCGTAGGAGCGCATCTCGTGCGCGATCTTTATTCCGCATGCTGCCGCAGCGCCCACTCAACATGTTCACGCACCAGTATCGCGCACACGGTGCGCTCCTACAGGTGTAAGTTTCAACTCCGGTGTATCTTGAGGGGTTGGGAGAATA
This sequence comes from Gammaproteobacteria bacterium, assembly GCA_030632175.1. Lineage (GTDB taxonomy): Bacteria > Pseudomonadota > Gammaproteobacteria > UBA9214 > UBA9214 > UBA9214. The sequence continues at coordinate 6,858 of DAOVVG010000120.1, read as the reverse complement.
TGGCAAGCGCGATTCGCGGCTGCAAGCCGCTCCTACAGGTGTATCTATTGATGTAGGAGCGCATCACATGCGCGATCCTTACTCCGGGTGTTGCCGCAGCGCCCACTCAACATGTTCACGCACCAGTTCCGAGGGGTGTGACTGCCTGTCGCGTAGTGCCGCGACTACTGCAGGCGTCGATGGCGCGTTACCCAAACCCACCGCAATATTGCGCAGCCAGCATTCATAGCCAATACGGTGGATAGCGCTGCCCCGTGTGTTTTCCTCAAAATCACTTTCCTGCCAGGCAAACAGGCGGATCAGATCGCTGGCATCCAGCCCGTGGCGGGTATTAAAGTCTGATTCATTGCCGGGACTGGAAAAACGGTTCCACGGACAGACCAGCTGGCAGTCATCGCAGCCATACACACGGTTGCCGATCAACGGGCGCAATCGTTCCGGAATGGCGTCGCGTAACTCGATCGTTAAATAGGAGATGCACAGCCGTGCATCCAGCTTGTAGGGTGCGATGATCGCACCGGTCGGACAGGCGTCGATGCATGAACGGCAGCTGCCGCAATGGTTTTCCGCCTGACTGTCAATCTCGAGCGGCAGGTTGGTGTACAACTCGCCAATAAAAAACCAGGAACCCGCCTGCTCGTTAATGAGGTTGGTGTGCTTGCCGATCCAGCCAAGTCCGGCTTTCTGTGCCAGCGCCTTTTCCAGCACCGGTGCGCTGTCGGTGAAGGCGCGGTAGCCAAAAGGTCCCGCCAGCGATTCGATTTTATTGGCGAGCTGTTGCAGTCGTTTGCGTATCAACTTGTGATAGTCGCGCCCCAGTGCATAGCGTGACAGGTAGGCAAGTGCAGTATCCTGCAACACGACGTCAGCGTCCCGGGCATCGCCCGGCCAGTAGTCCATGCGTACCGAGATAACGCGCACGGTGCCGGGTACCAGCTCGGCAGGTCGGCTGCGGCGGGTGCCGTGGCGCGCCATGTAATCCATGCTGCCGTGATGGCCGGATGCCAGCCATTGCAGCAGAAAGGCTTCATCGTCATCCAGCTGCGTGTCGGTGATGCCGACCTGCTGGAAGCCGAGTTCCTGACCCCAGCGCTTGATCTGCTTGCTCAGCGCCGCGTAATCAAGTTGTGGGTCGGGTGTGGGTGTAGGCATATTCATTGCGACTGGATTTTCGGGCGCGCTTCACGGTATGTTGCTGTTATTCTTCATTGACTTGGGAAGCACGGCTTGAGTCGTGCGCCTCCAGGTGCACACTACGTTAATTCGGGCGCTTTATGAAAGCAAACTGCCAGTCATCAAAGCCGCATTCATTGTACACCGCTACACAGGTGCGTGAACTGGATCGGATTGCTATCGAGGAACAGGGGATACCCGGGTATACCCTGATGTCGCGCGCCGGCGAGGCCTGTTGGGAACTGTTGCAATTACGCTGGCCGGCAGCCCGTTCCCTGCAGGTGCTGTGCGGTACCGGCAATAACGGCGGTGACGGCTTTATTGTGGCGCGGCTGGCATTGGCGGCGAACTGGCGTGTGCAGGTGCTGCAGCTGGGTGATGTTGAACGCCTGCAGGGCGATGCCCTCAAGGCACAGACCGATTTCGTGTCAGCAGGCGGGCAGGTGGCGCGGTTTACAGCCAGCGCCGGTCTGGATGCGGATGTGCTGGTGGATGCCATGCTGGGGACCGGCGTTGACCGGCCGCTCACGGATGATTGGCAGCTTGCCGTTGAGCGGGTGAACGCGTCTTCATCGCCGGTGTTGTCGGTCGATGTTCCCAGTGGTTTGCAGGTGGACACCGGTGCTGTCCCGGGTGTGGCTGTTCGCGCAGATGCAACGGTTACTTTTATTGGACGCAAAGCCGGTTTGTATACCGGGGTCGGGCCTGACTACGCCGGTGAAACGAAGTTTGCCGACCTCGGTGTGCCCGGGGTTGTCTATCAACAGGTGTCAGCGGTTGCCCGGCTCGTCAGGCACCCGTCGCTGGGTCCGTTATCTGGCCCGCGTGCACGCACGGCGCACAAGGGGCAACACGGTCACGTGCTGGTTGTTGGTGGCGGCGAGGGCATGGGTGGTGCGGTGCGGCTTGCCGGTGAGGCAGCGCTGCGCAGTGGTGCCGGCCTGGTCAGTGTTGCGACCCATCCGGCACATGCAGGATATATCGCCAGTGCCTGCCCGGAGTTGATGTGTCATGGCGTTGCAGACGCGCAGGCACTGAAACCCCTTGTAGCGTCGGCAGATGTACTGGTGGTTGGTCCCGGTCTGGGTCGTTCTGTCTGGGCGCAGTCCTTGTTGGCAGTTGTGCTCGAAACCCCGCAACCCCGCGTTGTTGATGCCGATGCGCTCAATCTGCTGGCGCACGCACCTGCGGCAGGTGACAAACAGGTGTTGACACCGCATCCGGGTGAGGCGGCGCGTCTGCTGGGTCAGGATAGCGCTGCTGTTCAGCAAGATCGTCTTGCGGCGGCGCAGGCCATTGCACAGCAATACGGCGGCGTCACGGTGTTAAAGGGTGCGGGTACTGTCATTCACGCTGAGGGGGCATGCCCGGTGATTTGTGCCGCCGGTAATCCCGGTATGGCGACGGCCGGCATGGGTGACGTGCTGACAGGCGTCATTGCTGCTTTGATTGCCCAGGGAATGGATGTGCATGCTGCCGCGGTGGCGGGTGTGTGTATGCACGCCTGCGCGGGTGATGCAGCGGCCGCACAGGGTGAGCGCGGCCTGATCGCACGTGATGTGATTGCGGCCTTGCGAAGTGTGTTGAACGGGCAGGTTGAATCTGCATGAAACGGGTACTGGCAGATGCCGAAGCTACGCAGTCACTGGGCACTGAGCTTGCGCGCGGCATTATGCCCGGAATAATTTATTTGAACGGAGATCTGGGTGCTGGCAAGACAACCCTGGCACGCGGTTTCTTACGCGGGCTCGGGCATACCGGCAAGGTTCGAAGTCCAACCTATACACTGGTAGAACCGTATGAACTGAAACCATGCCGTGTCTATCATCTGGACCTGTACCGCCTGGCCGACGCCGAGGAACTGGAATGGCTGGGGTTGCGCGATATGCTGGCAGAAGATGCCCTGTTGCTGGTGGAGTGGCCTGAGCGGGGCAGTGGTTTTCTGCCGCCTGCCGATCTCGTCATCGACCTTGAATATGCAGGAGCCGGGCGTGAGGCCCACCTGCGTGCCGGCACGCCAACCGGGCGGCAGTGGCTGGCCACGCTGGAGGCAACAAGTGGCGCCTGAATGCACTGAAATCACCCATTAGCGCCAGTATCTCGACTCCTGTATAGGTATGAACCCTATCTAAAGGAGTTTAAACGCTATTTCTTGCAATCACCCCGGGATTATGGATAGAATCCCCCAAAACGGTAAGGGTTTCGGGAGCACAGCGTCAGGTGAACAGACTGATAACGGGGGGGTGTCTCTGGCTGGCAGTGCAAGGTTTTGCACTGGCCGGGGCAGTTAATTTCGAAAATGTGCGCCTGTGGGCGGCACCTGATCATACCCGTGTTGTTTTTGATACCAGTGGTGCTGTTACCCCGAAGAAAGTTTTCCTTTTGCAGAATCCTGATCGCCTGGTCATTGATGTCCCTGCTGCGCAGGCATCGTCAGCGATTGAGGCAGCCAGTGCCGCCGGGCTTGTCACAGGCGTACGTGCGGCAAAGAATAATGTCAGCACCTTGCGCATCGTTCTGGAACTCAAACAATCTGTCAAACCGCGTACCTTCAGCCTTAAACCCAACGATCAGTACGGCCATCGTCTGGTGGTCGACCTCTATGAAGCCGACACCAGTAGCGGTGTTGTTAAGAAGACCGTGGTTAAGAAGCCGGTGGTCAAGAAGAGTGTTGCAGACAAAACGGCCGCACTGCGTGACCTGGTTATTGCGATTGATGCCGGCCATGGCGGAGATGATCCGGGTGCCAGGGGCAGTCGCGGTACCAAAGAGAAAACAGTGGTGCTTGCCATCGCGCGTGAACTGGCGGAACTGGTGCGTAAAGAACCTGGTATGCGCCCGGTGCTGATTCGTGAAGGTGATTACTATATCGGGCTGCGCCAGCGTATCAACAAGGCACGCAAGCATAACGCCGACCTGTTTATTTCGATTCACGCCGATGCATTTCGTGACAAGCGTGCGCATGGTTCGTCTGTCTTCGTGTTGTCGCGCCGCGGTGCCTCATCGGAAATGGGACGCTGGCTGGCTAACCAGGAAAATGCGGCTGACCTCGCTGGCGGTGTTAGTCTGGATGACAAGGACGACCTGCTTGCCGAGGTATTGCTGGACCTGTCGCAATCCGCAACGATTGAGGCCAGTCACGAGGTTGCAGCCAATATGCTTGGTGGGCTGAAGCGGCTCGGCAAGACGCACAAGTCCACCGTGCAGCGGGCCGGCTTTGTGGTGCTGAAATCACCGGATATCCCGTCGATACTGGTCGAGACCGCCTTTATTTCCAATCCGCAGGAAGAAAACAAGCTGCGTGACAAGCGTCATCAGAAAAAGCTGGCACAGGCGATGTTAACCGGTATCCGCGATTATTTTGGCAACAATCCACCGCCGGGAACCCACATGGTGGCGCGGAAATACAAGGTTAAACCGGGTGATACGCTCAGCGAGATCGCCGCCGTTCACCGCGTCAGCCTGGCCAGCCTGCGTGGCTATAATTCCCTGAAGTCCGACCGCTTGCGCGTCGGTGACACTTTGCGTATCCCGCCGATCCGGGGCAGTTAAGGCTGTATGCCGGTTTGATGGGTACGTCACTGCGTTCCTTTACCCATCCTACGGTCTGGATTTGATGGGTATGTCACTGGGTTCCTTTACATATTCTACTGCCTGGGTTTGATGGGTACGTCACTGCGTTCCTTTACCCATTCCGCGGTCTGGGTTGTATCGTTTATCGGTAGGATGGGTAAAGCGCAGCGTACCCGTCACGCGGATTTCTCCCACACTGCTTAACTTTTAACCGCAACGCGGTATCATGAGCGGCCAGTTTCACAATCCGCTTCTGTTTCATGTCTATCCAGATTCTGCCCACACAGCTTGTTAACCAGATTGCCGCCGGTGAAGTCATCGAGCGCCCGGCCTCTGTGGTCAAGGAGCTGCTTGAGAACAGTCTTGATGCAGGTGCGCAGGTCATTGACGTGGATGTCGAACAGGGCGGACTGCAGCGTATCCGGGTGCGTGACGATGGCAAGGGTATTGAACAGGGCGAATTGTCGCTGGCCCTGTCCAGGCACGCGACCAGTAAAATTGCTTCACTCACAGACCTTGAGCAGGTTAACAGTCTGGGATTTCGTGGTGAGGCACTGCCCAGTATTGCATCGGTATCCCGCTTGCAACTGAGTTCGCGGACGCCGGTTGAAGAATCCGGCTGGTGTGTGCAGGGTGATGGCTCTGACCAGCAGCTGACAGCAGCACCGGTTGCACATATGCCGGGAACCACTGTTGATGTGAAGGAGCTGTTTTTCAACACGCCGGCGCGCCGCAAGTTCATGCGCACCGAGACAACCGAGTTCAAACATATTCAGAACGTGGTGCGGCGTATTGCACTGAGTTGTTTTCCGGTGTCACTCAAGCTGCAACATAACCAGCGTCCGGTTTTTCATTTACCGGCAGCCGTTAGCCGGGAACAGCAGGAGCGACGCGTTGCTGACCTGTGTGGCAAGGCCTTCATGGAGCAGGCTGTTTATATCGAGCATACGGCGGCCGGCTTGTCGTTGCATGGCTGGGTGGCGTTGCCGACGTTTTCACGCAGCCAGGCGGATTTACAGTTCTTTTATGTGAACAACCGCATGGTGCGCGACAAGCTGGTCACGCATGCGATTCGCCAGGCCTACCAGGATGTTCTGTTTCACGGGCGTCACCCGGCCTATGTACTGTTTCTGGAGATTGATCCGGCGACGGTTGATGTGAATGCGCACCCGACCAAATTCGAGGTCCGGTTTCGAGACAGCCGTCTGGTGCATGACTACCTTTTCAGGACTCTGCACGAGACACTGGCGCAGGTACGCCCCGCGAGTGATCAGCCGGTGCCGCAGCCGGCGCGGCCGATTGATGCACTGCAGATAAAGACAGCATCCGGTGTGGCGCAGGGCGCAGCTCCGGTCCAGTCGGGGATGAGCCTCGGCGTACAGGAGCAGGTGAATCGCTATGCGGCGCTGCATCCACCGGCGGCCATGTCGCCATCAGGGACTCAATCTGCCGAAGCGGAAGATGATTTTCCGCTCGGCTTTGCACTTGCGCAGTTGCACGGGGTATTTATTCTCGCCCAGAATAATGAAGGACTGGTACTGGTGGATATGCATGCCGCACATGAACGCATCACCTATGAAGGGCTGAAGGACGCCCGGCAGGGGGAGGGTATCCGTTCACAGCCCTTGCTGGTGCCGGTTAGTCTGGATGTCAGCGAGCGTGAAGCGGATGTCTGTGAGGAAAGACAGGACTGGTTCAGGGCGCTGGGGTTTGAAGCCGGTCGCATGGGACGCGAACGGATTGCGGTCCGGCAGGTGCCCGCCTTGCTGGCAGAATCGGATGTCGCTGCGCTGGTGCGTGATGTCCTGTCGGATTTGCTGGAACACGGCAGCAGTCAGCGTATTCAGGACTCTGTCAGTGAATTGCTGTCCACCATGGCCTGTCATGGATCGATACGTGCCAACCGTCGTCTCACGATCAATGAAATGAACGCCTTGCTGCGGGAGATGGAGCGCACCGAGCGCAGTGGTCAGTGCAACCACGGTCGTCCAACCTGGGTGCAGGTGAGTATTGAGGAGCTGAACAAATTATTCCTGCGAGGCCGGTAACACCGTAATCGCGGACGCGGTCCGCTCCTGCAATTATAAAATCACCTGTAGGAGCGCACCTTGT
>DAOVVG010000223.1 GCA_030632175.1 Gammaproteobacteria bacterium | reverse complement strand
GAGGGTGAGGACAATGAACTCGATTTACACCGTTTTGTGCTGTTCTTTGGTCATGAGTTTACAGACAGTATTCGCTTTTTCTCTGAATTTGAAATCGAGCATGATGTTGCCGGCGATGGCAAGAACGGTGAGGTTGAAGTAGAGCAGGCCTATGTCGAGTTTGACCTGCGCGAGAATATGCAGGCCAAGGGCGGTGTATTTCTGATGCCAGTTGGCATCCTGAATGAAACGCATGAACCCGGCACCTTCTATGGTGTTGAACGCAATGATGTCGAAAACATCATTATTCCCAGCACCTGGTGGGAAGGCGGCGCCGCGTTAAACGGTTACTTTGAAAACGGCATCAGCTGGGACCTTGCCATCACCTCCGGTCTGGAGATGCCTACAACAGGTAATAACGCCTTTCGTGTTCGCAGCGGACGCCAGAAAGCCTCTGAAGCCACCGCCAATGATCTGTCCTATACAGGCCGCCTGAAATACACCGGCACACCGGGGCTGGAACTGGCGGCTACGGTGAACTACCAGAGTAATGCCACCCAGAGTAACAATGACGGCCTTAACGAAGGTATCCTGTACGAAACCCATGCTATCTACAATAAAGGGCCGTTTGGACTTCGCGCCCTTTATGCACGCTGGAACTTCAATGGTTCGGCAGTTTCGACAGCCGGCGCAGATGACCAGTATGGCTGGTACATTGAGCCCAGCTACAAACCATGGGAAAAAGTTGGATTGTATACGCGCTATGAGAAACTTGACGGTGCACGTGATCAGGATCAGTTCGATCAGTGGGAGGTCGGTGCCAACTTCTGGCCACACCCGGATGTTGTCCTGAAAGCGGACTATCGTGATCGCAATGTGGACAGCAATTCGTCAGGTGCCGATGATGTTAAAGCCTTTGACCTTGGCATCGGTTATCAGTTCTAGTCGGCAGCAGATGTTAACTAGCCGAGTCGACTTGCTGGCTATTTTCAGAAGCCCTGCGCAGCCCCTTAAATCGGCAGCGCTGGGCTTGCTGTTAATACTCCCGTTTAGCGTATTGGCCAAGGAGCCCTACCAGACAACGGAAGCATTTCTGGACGAAACTTTCAGTGGTAAACCGCCGTCACCAGACGTTGTATGGCTAAGGGGAGAGGTAAAAGAAACAGCGGCTGAAATACTCGGTCACGCTTACCCCGGCATCAGGGTGCGCTACTGGGGCAAGGACAATCGTACTGCATGGGTTCTGGAGGAAACAGGCAAGACACAGCCGATTACAGTAGGTCTCGTTGTGAACGAAGAAGGCCTCGAGTCCATTCGTGTACTGGCTTTCCGCGAAAGCCGTGGCTGGGAAGTCCGTTATCCATTCTTTACTGACCAGTTTTCCGGCATCCGGCTTACCACTGACCATAAACTGGATCGTGACATCGACGGTATATCGGGTGCAACTCTCTCGGTTCGGGCGTTGAAAAAACTGTCACGCCTGGCCCTCTACCTGCATCAACAGACAGCACTGGATAATGACACGTCACCATAAGAAAAAGTCACCTGCCAGGCTGCTGCGATCGCTGTATATCTGGCATCGCTACTTCGGCATCAGCACGGCAGTATTCGTGATCGTGCTGACAATTACCGGCCTCGTATTGAATCACACAGACGAACTGCAACTCGACGCATCCTATGTTCAATCTGATCTGCTGCTGGACTGGTACGGCATAAGTTCGCCCGGAGAACTTACCAGCCACACCGCCGGTTCGATTAACATCACTGCTGTCAATGATCAGATTTTCTGGAACAACGAACGCCTGACCCACATTTCAGCGCCCCTTGCAGGCATGCAAACCTACAGCGACCTTGTGGTTATCGCCTCCGGTGGCACATTAAGCCTTTTTACCCCTGACGGCGAACTGGTTGAGAAGCTCGACAATGTGGCCGGCGTACCGACAGGGATTCTGGCCATCGGAATAACACCGCAGTCATTGCTGGCAGTCAAAACAGCACGGGGTATTTACCTGGCAGATGAGAACCTGCTTGAATGGAGCCGGGCAGCCAACCCTGAAGTAACCTGGTCAGTCGCAGCACCAACAACACCGTCTTTAACAGAGGACTTGAAAAAAGCCTATCGCGGCACCGGCTTGCCGGTGGAACGCATCATGCTCGATCTGCACAGTGGCCGAATACTGGGCCGTGCAGGTGTCTACATGATGGATGCGGCCGCGACAGGCTTTCTGTTACTGGCGGTGAGTGGTATCTGGTTGTGGATGCGCCGGCGGGCCAGCATCAAGGCCCACCAGCGTAAGAGATAGCACAAGAATGCCGAAGCTGTAAAATACTCCTCCGGCAGCTGAGCGCCAGTATTACGGAATCAACTGGCAAGTTCCGTCGATATCAAAGGGTTCCACAGCACTGGCTGTAACACCGCCGACATCAATGACCACTGTCTTGCCCGCAAACAGGGTGTCTGGAGACACTGTAAAGACAACCAGGTTACCCAGCGACTCCGCAAAGGATGTTATTGCTTCCTCAAGAAAGTTTGTATTAAGCGCGTTCACCGTGGCGCCACGTGTGCCTGCCAGGTCTTCAAGTACCTGCGCATCAACCTCTGACCGGAATGTGCCCAGCATGATGGTTGTTGTATGGCAACGGTCAATCAGTGATGACACTTCATTGAGGGTCATTGACAGCGAGTTATTGTCCTTGCCATCGGTTTGAACCATGAGCAGGGTTGCCGGGGTGCCACGCTCAACCAGCCCATGCGAATCGGCAAATGGATCGAAGCGATCATCCAGCGGGCCCATCAGTCCGGTGCCCATGGCATCGTAGAGCGTTGTGTTTTCTCGTGACTGCGCCGGGTCCAGGTCGGTGGCCGTTAGCAGGTCATTCAGTACATCCGTCCAGTGCGGATCCAGCGCCCCCGGCTTGACGGTAATCGCCGGCACACTATTCAGGCTGGAGAAATTAATTATTTCTGCTTCAAAACCTGCCGGGGCAGCATTGAGAACGATGTCATACAGATCACCTATGCCCTCCAAATCGGCATCTGTGATACTGGTTGAATAGTCAGCGAGCATGGCCATTGAAAGAACACTGCCATCCGTAACCGAAGCCACATCCCAGTCTGCAGGACGGGCGAAAGCTGTACCACCGACAGTGAGCGCTGCCTGCTCGAAATCAGCTATTGTCATGGGCTGTCCGTTTTGCTTTACGCCATGCACATAGAGTTTCAATTCACCGGTCGCACCGTCAATTTCGGTACCGAGAATGAACAAGCCAACAATGGCCGGGACATCAAAGATGCTGATGCCATCACAGGCAGCCGGCAGGGAAGCCACCTCAGCCGGCGTCAGATTTTCAAGCTGGTCTGCCGTCAGGGTGCATTGAGCATTTGCGCCACCACCGCCACCACCAGAGCTACCACCGCCACTGCCACTACCACAGGCGGTCAACAACAGGGCCAGAATCCCTGTCAAAATCAGTGCGAGCTGCCTGCTCCATGACGAGGAGGCGCCACCTGGATACATATAAGTTTTTGATTTGTAGTCCATAACTTGAGTCTCTAAACTCTTTCCTGTAATTATCATTAACCAGGCCCGCGTGTATATCTATTGTACGAAGGTCGCAGGCCTGTTTTTTGGCGTGGGAACTGCTGCAGATCAGCACTGCTTTATTATAAAAATGGATAGAACTAAAGTTTAAAACATCAGTGTGTTGCAGACTTGTCTGAACACGCCAGATTATTGTCAGTCAGCCAGTCATGGCTGGCAAATAACGTCAGACCTACAATGATTGCGCCTGTTCCCGGGCATTTCCAGTATAACTGGCCGGCGTCAGGGATTCGAGTTCCTGTTTGACCGCAGGCGGCAAGTCCAGCGTCTGGATAAATACCTGCAAGGTCTCCCGGTTCACGGCATGATCGCGCGTCAGGTCTTTCAGCTTTTCATAGGGTTTCTCGATACCGTGGCGCCGCATGACTGTCTGCAGGGCTTCGGCGAGCACTTCCCAGCTGCTGTCGAGATCTTCTGCTGTGCGAACTTCGTTGAGCTGCAGTTTGTTAATGCCCTTGAGGCAGGATTCGAAAGCAATCACACAATGAGCCACTGCAACGCCGGTGTTGCGCAGCACGGTTGAATCACTCAGGTCACGCTGCCAGCGGGAAATCGGCAGTTTTGCACTGAAATGCGAGAGCAGGGCATTGGCAATGCCCAAATTGCCTTCTGCATTTTCAAAGTCAATCGGGTTGACCTTGTGCGGCATGGTGGATGAACCGACTTCACCGGCAATGGTTTTCTGCTTGAAGTAACCGAGAGAAATATATCCCCAGACATCGCGACAAAAATCTATCAGCACGGTGTTATAGCGCGCCAGCGCATCAAACTGTTCTGCCATGTAATCATGCGGTTCTATCTGGGTTGTATAGGGGTTCATCTCCAGCCCCAGATCACTGATGAACTGCTTCGAGAATGCCGGCCAGTCTATGTCCGGGTATGCGACCAGGTGGGCATTGTAATTACCGACAGCACCGTTGATTTTTCCCAGCATGGGAATGGCTGCATACTGTTCGCGTTGCCGATGCAGGCGG